>JAWKNW010000010.1 GCA_041391505.1 Rhodothermales bacterium | reverse complement strand
GCGCCGGGAGTGCAGCATCTACGCGTTCACGACCACGGCGCGCGACGTGAGCGGCACGTTTTACGACGTCTTCGAACTGGAAGACGGGAAGATCGGCTTCGTGATGGGCGACGTGTCCGGCAAGGGCGTCTCGTCGGCGCTGTTCATGGCGATGAGCCACACGTTTCTCAAGAGCGCCGGCCGGCACTACGACACGCCCGGCGCCTGCCTGACGGCCATGAACCAGATGCTCTTCCCGGAGGGCTTCTCCGACCAGGCCGTGACGGTGTTTTACGGGATCCTCGACCCGGAAACGGGCCGGCTCGCCTACAGCAACGCCGGCCATCCCGCGCCGTATCTGCTCGGCCGCGGCGGTGACGTGGCCCCGTTCGCTGAGCCGGACGCGCCGGCGATCTGGCGCACACCCGAATACGTTTACCCCACGGAGACCCGCGATCTCCGGCCGGGCGAGGGCCTCTTCCTCTACACCAAGGGCGCGCTCCGCGCGGCGAACGGGAAGGGGCAGGTCTTCGCTGCCGAGCGTCTGGCCACCCGGCTCCGCGAAGATCCGGACGCCGAGCCGGCCCGCCTCATCCGCGGCGTCGTCCGCGCCGTGATGGAGCACGCCGGCGACACCCCACTCGCGCACGACCTGACGGTGATGGCGCTGCGGTATCGGGGGGGCGCATAACGCGGCCGAGGCGATCCGACCGGTCCATTCCGTTGCCCGTTCAGGAACCTGCAGGGATCCCCACTTGTAGGCCCCGCACGATCCACCTATCCAAATAATGACAAAAGAGGAATATCCACGCATGAAAAGCTACCGCTTTATCGCGCTTCTTTTTGCCGCGCTCATTAGCCTTCCCGCCGCTGTGCTGGCGCAGGACGGCCAGCCGGTCATCGGCTCGCTGAAAGGGCTTCACGACATTACGGCTAACAACATCCTGAAGGCGGCCGAGATGCTCGACGAGTCGATCTACGCCTTCAAGCCGACGGACGACGTCCGCACGGCCGGCTCCATCTTCGCCCACATCGCCAACGCGCAGTTCATGTTCTGCTCGGCGGCCGCCGGCGAGCAGAGTCCCAACTCGGAAAACTACGAGGAAACGGCCAAGACCAAGCCGCAGATCGTCGCGGCCCTGAAGAAGGGCCTCGGCTACTGCTCGAGCGTGTACGGCAAAATGACCGACGCCGCCGGCGCCGAGATGCGTAACTTCTTCGGCAACGACATGGCCGCATCCGGCATCCTGGCGTTCAACTCGGCGCACAATTACGAGCACTACGGCAACCTGGTGACGTACATGCGTCTCAAGGGCATCACGCCGCCGTCGTCGATGTGACGTCGGCGTCATTTTCTGTGCAAAAGGCCGGGCTCCTCATCTGGAGTCCGGCCTTTTTTTGCGTTGTGCTGTCGGCATCGTCGGGCGTCTCATGGGCGCCTGACTACGCGGCATCAAAAGAGGCTTTCCACGACCTCCTTGACGACTTTTCCGTCGGCCTTGCCTTTCAGATCCTTCATCAGCGCGCCGATCAGCATGCCGGCCTTCGCCTTGTCGGTCACCCCCATCTCGGCCTGCTTGGCCGTGACGGCGGCGAGGATCTCGTCACGCGACATCTGCCGAGGCAGGAACTCCTCCAGGATGGTCAGTTCCTGGGCTTCCTTTTCGGCGAGGTCGGGCCTGCCGCCCTGGGTGAACTGGTCGATGGAGTCTTTACGCTGCTTGGCGAGCCGGGCGATGACGCCGATCGCCTCCTCGTCGGACAGGCTGTCCTGCGGCGTCCGCTTCTGGGCGACGAGTTCGTTGGTGAAGGCGGTCTTGATGCTCCGCAGCGCGTTGAGGCGCAGCGGGTCCCTGGCGCGCATGGCGTCCTTTATGGCGTTGGCTATTTTTTCCTGTAGCATGGTGTATCGGGACACGGCGATGCCGCATCCATGGGCGAAATCAGGGCCACGGCACGCCGCGTCCGTGCGGCGGTGCCGATGGACCGGGGATTATTCCATCGGATGTTCGCGGAGCAGTTCGTCCGGCGAGTAGAAGCCGGTCTTGCCGGCCGTCGCGGCGCGGACGCGGGCGACGGTCTCCGGCTGCACCACAGGCGCCGCGTTTCCGAAGGCATTGCGCACGTACGTAAGCACGGCGGCCACTTCTTCGTCGTTCAGCATGCCCCCGAAGGGCGTCATGGGCACCTGGCCGGTGTACTGCTTGCCCATCAGGTCCAGCGGACCCATCAGGCCGTGCAGCGTCAACTTGATCAGGCGTTCTTCGTTTCCGGTGACCCAGGGGCTGCCGGCCAGCGGCGGGAAGCCCGAGGCGGAGAGGCCTTCGCCGCCGATCTGGTGACACGTCCGGCAGAAGCCCTCGCGGTCGTAGATCTTTTTACCGGCGAGGAACCGGTCGCGGTCGGCGCCTTGCAGCGTCGTCTGCGTCAGCTCGTTCTCGCGTTCGATGAGTGACTGGCCGTTCAGGTGGGCCAGCGCCGTCTCGTAGGCGTGGATGGTCCAGTCGTCGAACGGCGCGTCGATCGGCATGTCGCCGGGGATGCCTTCGGCGAGGTCGCGCGAGCCGGCGTACGACGCGGCTTCCTCAAGAATGGCGAGGCCGTCCTCCCTGTCGAGCCACGAGGCGGCGACGATGGCTTCGAGGCGGACGCGTCCGTGTTCGTCGCGGGCGGCGGTCTTGAGCAGTTCCACCTGGTCGGGGATCTGGTGGCCGGCGTAGCGCAGCACGCGGGCCGCTGCCGCGCGGGCACGGAAGTCCTTGGCCTGCAGGTTCTGGCGGAGCAGGTCTTCATCGATCTGATCCAGCCCCCACGTCACCCACAACGCTTCGAGGACGTTGTGCTCGTAGCGCGGGTCGTTCGCGTCCAGGCCGGCGACCCAGGCCTTGAGCTTGGGCATGACCTCGGAAACCGGGTGCTCGCGCAGCTCGCGGCGCGTCCGATAGCGCGTCCGGAATTCGGGGAGCTTGAGGTTTTCGAGGAGTTCCTCGACGCTGGCCCCGTCGACCTTCGCCGGCACGACGAGCGGGCGCGACGGGTAGGTGATCCGGTAGATGCGGCCGTGCACATGGTCGCGCAGGGGATCCCGCGCGTTGTGCTGCATGTGGCCGATCAGCACGTTGTGCCAGTCGATGAAGTACAGCGACCCGTCGGGCGCGAACTCCATATCCACCGGCCGGAAGTTCGGGTCGGTCGACGTCACGAGGTCGACGCGGTGCCGCGTGGTGAAGCCCGTGCCGTCGTCGGATACGGCGTGCATCTTCATCCCCAGAAACCCGATCGTGTTGTTGATGAGCAGGTCGCCCTGGACTTCGTCCGGGAAGTGCCGGCTCGACACGAATTCCAGGCCCGAGGTCGGGCGGACCCGGTGCGCTTCCTCGATCAGGTTTTTCGACTTGTGCGTGGCCTCGCCGTAGCGGGGCTTGACCGTCCCGGGCTCCATCCAGCGCACATCGGGGCCGGAGGTCTCGGCGAAGAAGTTCTGGCCCCAGTCGTCGAACGCAATGCCCCACGGGTTGGGGATGGAAAGCTGGGCCGTGCGTTCGAGGTATTTGCGCTGCGGGCTGTAGCGGAAGAAGCCGCCGTTCGTCGCGCGAACCGGGCCGTACGGCGTCTCGACATTGGTGTGCAGGAAGACGCCCTCGCCCATGTACATGGCGCCGGAAGGGTCGGCCGCGAAGGCGCTGATGACGTGGTGGGTGTCGTGGTCGTCGAAGCCGCTGAGGATGATTTCTTTTTTATCGGCGTGGTCGTCGCCGTCGGTGTCGGTCAGCAGGATGAGGTTGGTGCCCTGCGAAACGTACACGCCCTCGGGGGCGAACTCGAAGCCGACGGGGATGTTGAGGTGATCCGCGAAGACCGTCTGTTTGTCGGCCTTGCCGTCGTTGTCGGTGTCCTCGAAGATGAGGAGTTTATCGTTCGGTTTCGGGTCGCCGGGTTTCCAGGCGGGATAGGTGGGCATCACGGCCACCCACAGCCGGCCCTTGTTGTCGAACGAGATCTGGACGGGGTTGGCGAGATCGGGGAATTCGACCTCGGAGGCGAAGAGGTCGATCTGGTAGCCGGGCGGGACCTTCAGCTTGTTGAGCGCATCCTGGCCGTAGAGGTATTCGGTCGACCCGTTGCCGCCGTTCGGGTCGTCGTAGTTGGTCTGCACCGGGGGGAGGGGGCGCGTTTTCGCGTCGGCGGCGGCGAGGTCCATCCGCCGGCCCTGCGTCGCCTCCCAGATCGCGGTGTCGCGGTAGGCCGTCATCTGGCGGATTTTTTCGACTTCGTACGGGTAGTTGTCCGGCCCGAAGGGCTCGAACCGCCGCCCGTACGCGTGCACGCCGTTGGGGATCTTGTAGTCGTTGTGCCAGAACCAGTTTTTCTCCGCCACGGCTTCATGGATCAGCGCCCGGTTCGATTCGGCGTTCGCCTTCGTCTTGCCGAAGACGCCGTCCGTCAGGAGGGTGGCGAAGCGGGCGTAGCCGTCGTCGTTCAGCTGGACGCCGTCGATGGTGAGCTGGTCGGCGCCGGCGAACCATTTTTTGGTGGGGGCGAAGACGTCCAGGAAATGCACGTTGTTCGCCGCGGCCACCTCGCGCATGGCGTCGGTGTACAGCGCCAGGTTGGCGTTTTCGCGGGTGCCGTCGGGGATGTCGTAGCGGTCCGTCAGGTCCTCATACGCGATGGGCGACACGAGCGCGAGCGCCGGCGGCGCCTCGCCGTTGTAGGTCTGCGCGAAGGTGTGTTTGATGAACGCGTCCAACTCGGCCTTGAAGTTGTCGACGCCTTCGGGGCCGGCGTACGACTCGTTGAAGCCGAAAAACGCTACGATGACGTCGGCGCCGAGGCTGGTCAGCCATTCGTCGGGATAGGGGAAGAAGCCCTCGCTGCCGGACGGCGTGGCGTTTTCGGTCTGGAACTTCTCGGCGCCCGGAAAGGCCCACGGGGAGTTGCGCGCGGAGTGCGGCCGGAAACCGGGCGTATCGCCGCCGTCGCACATGTTGCGGATGGTGAGGAGGCTGTCCGGGTAGCGGACCTGCATTTCGGTCTCGAAATACCCGTAGTTCATCATGCGCGAGCACAGGTTGTTGCCGATGAGCACGATGTGGTCGCCGGCGCGAACGGGCAGGCCCTTTTCGGGCGTGCACTGCGATGCGAAAAGAACGATGAGGAGGGCCGCGGCCACGGTGGCGAGGGCGCGGAGCGGGTGGATACGGTGGGTAGTCATGGCTGTGCCGGCAAGTAGGGCGGGTTGGACCGGATGAAGATACGCATTTTGGGGAAAGATACTGGATGCACGAAACGTGCGGTTTATCTTACCCGCGTCCCTCAACGCCCAACGCCTTTTGCCCGTGATGCGCTGCGTTCTCTTGCTCCTCTTTCTCGTCCACCCGGCGATCGGACAGCCGCTGCGCGGAGGCGCGGTCGCCGGAGAGCGGTATCGGGTCATCGTGTCCACGGATCTCGGCGGGTCGGACGGCGACGACATCCAGTCAATGATTCACTTCCTGCTCTACGCCGACCTGTTCGATGTGGAGGGGTTGATCGCCTCGCCTCCGCACGCCGGCCGCGCATCGGATATCCTCGACGTGATCGACGTCTACGCCCGCGACTATCCGCGGCTGTGGGTGTCCAATGCCGCCTATCCGCATCCCGACACGCTCCGGGCCCTGACGAAGCAGGGCGCGACGGACCCGGCGCCGGCGGCCGGCTGGAGCGCGCCGACGGAAGGCTCGCGCTGGATCGTCCGGCGCGCCCACGAGGACGACCCGCGGCCGCTCTACGTCCTGGTCTGGGGCGCCATCACCGACGTGGCCCAGGCGCTCCACGACGACCCGTCCATCGCGGCCAGACTGCGTGTGTATTTTATCGCCAGCTGGAACGAGCAGCAGGATCCGGCGGCGTATGCCTACGTCGACGCGGCGTTTCCGGAGTTGTGGTTTATCCGGTCGAATACGACGTTTCGGGGATGGTATATGGGGGGCGATCAGGCCGGCGATCTCGGCAACCAGACGTTTGTCCAGCAGCACGTCTGCGGTCACGGGGCCCTGGGGGCGTATTTCTGCGGCATCGCGCCGGCCCTGCCGGGCGAGGCCACCGGCCGCATCAAGATGGGGGATTCGCCGTCCGTCGCCTACCTGCTGCGCGGCGACCCCGACGACCCGGAATCCGACCACTGGGGCGGCCGTTTCGTGCGGCGGGACGGCCGGCCGGCGTGGTGGATCGACGACCCCGACCCCGCCTGGGCCGTGGAGGACCGCGCCGGCGCCGGCACGGTGAGCCGGCACCGCGAAGCCTATCTGCGCGACTGGCAGCGGCGCATGGATCGGCTGGCGCCCCCTCCATCCAACCGCTGAAGCCGGCGAACGCGGGTGTTAAAATTGATATGACTGATCTTACGCAGCCGTGTGCCTGGTAATCTGATGCAGGATGCAAGATGCAGGATTTTGTACCGGGCAACAGGCTTTTCGGACGAAATCCTGCATCCTGCATCCTGCATCTTGCATCCACAGATGGACACGATGCCTTGCGTAACACGAGTGATATGATCAATCGGCAGACGGCGTTGCATCATTGCGCCCGGGCGGGCTATACTTTGCCATCACCCACCGAACATCCCATCAATTCAGCGGCGCCGTGGCGCGTCGTTGCCCGCCGTTTATGAGCACGCTCGCGACCCTGGACTGGGTCATCATCGCCGGCTATTTCATGATCATCCTGGGCCTGGCCTGGTGGGTGATCCGCCAAAAAACCGACACCGCCACCGACTACTTCCTCGCCGGACGCCACCTCGGGTGGCTCATCGTCGGCGCGTCCATCTTCGCCTCGAACATCGGCTCGGAGCACCTCGTGGGGCTGGCCGGCTCCGGCGCCACGGACGGCGTCGCGCTGGCGCATTACGAGTTGCACGCCTGGTGCCTGCTGGTGCTCGGCTGGATCATGGTGCCGTTCTACATGCGGTCCCAGGTGTTCACGATGCCGGAGTTCCTGGAGCGCCGCTTCTCGCCGGCCGCGCGGACGCTGCTGTCCGTCATCTCGCTGGTGGCCTACGTGCTGACCAAGATCGCGGTGGGCATCTTCGCCGGCGGCATCGTGTTCAGCGTGCTGCTGCCGGATCTTTCCTTCATGGGGATGAACAGCTTCTGGCTGGGATCCATTCTCGTAATCCTCTTCACCGGGATGTACACCATGCTGGGGGGGCTGCGGGCCGTCGCCTATACGGAAGCGCTTCAAACCCTCATCCTGGTCTTCGGCTCGTTCCTGGTTCTGATCTACGGTCTGAAGGCGATCGGGGGATGGGACCAGCTCTACGCGATCGCCGGCTCCGAGATGTTCAACCTCTGGAAGCCGATGGTGCCCGACGGCGTCGCCGCGACCTGGGCGCCGGTGCGTGAAGCCGGCCAGATGGCGTGGTATTTCAACAACGAATATCCCTGGCTGGGCATGCTCTTCTGCGCGCCGATCATCGGGCTGTGGTACTGGACGACCGACCAGTACATCGTCCAGCGCACGCTCGGCGCGCCCAACGAGACCGAGGCCCGGCGCGGCTCGATCGCGGCGGCCGTGCTCAAGCTCCTGCCGGTTTTCATCTTCATCATCCCCGGCATCATCACGTTCGCGCTGGCGAAGTCCGGCAAGATCGCCGTGTTTTCCGAGACCCTCATCGATGCGAACGGGGACCTGATCCGCGAGAACGCGCAGGCCGCCTTCCCGCTACTCGTGGCGCATATCCTGCCCGTGGGTATCCGGGGCATCGTCGTCGCCGGGCTGCTGGCGGCGCTGATGAGTTCGCTGGCCGGCGTGTTCAACGCCTCGTCGACGCTGTTCACGATGGACTTCTACAGCCGGCTGCGGCCCGAGTCCTCCGAACGGCACCTGGTGTGGATGGGGCGCGTCGCGACGGCCGTGATGGTGGTGGTCGGGCTCGCGTGGATCCCGGTCATCCAGGGAGGCCGCGGATTGTACGACTATCTGCAGGGCGTGCAAGCTTATCTCGCGCCGCCGATCTTTGTCGTCTTTTTCCTCGGCGTCTTCAACAAGCGGCTCAACAAGGAAGGCTGTCTGGCGGCGCTCGTCGTCGGGTTCGCGCTGGGCCTGTTCCGGCTGGCGGTCGACACGCCGGTCGCGCTGGGCGACGGGTTCGCCTACGAGCCGGGCTCGTTCCTGTGGGTGATCAACAACATCTTCTTCCAGTACTACAGCCTCGCGATCTTCCTGATCTGTATCGCGGTGATGATGGGCGTGAGCTACATGACCCCGCCGCCCTCGTACGAGGCGATCAGCGGGCTGACCTACGGCACCCTCACCGCCGAGGACCGCGCCCGCACGCGCGCCAGCTGGGACATGAAGGATGTGGCGTCGACCGCGCTCGTGCTGGTGCTCATTCTCGCCGCCTACCTGTATTTCACGGGCTGATCGCGGGAGCGGGTCGATGGTTGATCGTCGACGGGCAAACGTGCACCCGTCGACGATCAGCCATTGGAAAGCGCCTTTCTCACCGCCGGCGCCACCACGGTGCCGTACAGCTCGATGGACCGCATGATCTGGTCGTGCGGAAGCGTGCCCACGCTGAACTGGATCAAAAAGCGCGTCATCCCGAAGAGCGAGTGTTCGTAGAGGATCTTGTCGATGACGTGCTGCGGATCGCCCACGAGGAGCGCGCCGGTCGGGCCGCGCTGGGCGTCGAAGTCGGCGCGGGTGGTGGGGGGCCAGCCGCGTTCGCGGCCGATGCGGCTCATGACTTCGGCGAAGAAGGGATAGGACTGGTCGGCGGCGTCCTCGGTCGTGTCCGCGATGAAGCCGTGCGAGTTGATGCTGAGCTGAAGCGTGTCCGGGTCGTGGCCGGCCTCGGTCGCGGCGCGCCGGTACAATTCGGCCAGCGGGGCGAACCGGGCGGGTTGGCCGCCGATGATGGCGATGGCGAGGGGCAAGCCGAGCACGCCGGCGCGGATCACCGACTGCGGGGTGCCGCCGACGGCGATCCAGACCGGGATGGGCTGCTGCACGGGACGGGGATAGACGCCCTGACCGCTCAGCGCCGGCCGCAGCTTGCCCTGCCAGTAGACGCGTTCGCTGTCCCGCAGCTGGAGGAGCAGCTCCAGCTTTTCCTTGAACAGGTCGTCGTAATCGCTCAAATCGTACCCGAATAGCGGGAAGGACTCGATGAAGGAGCCCCGGCCGGCCATGATCTCGGCGCGTCCGCCGGAAAGCAGGTCGACGGTGGCGAATTGCTGAAAGACGCGCACCGGGTCGTCCGAGCTGAGCACGGAAACGGCGCTTGTGAGCCGGATCCGTTTCGTGCGCGCCGCCGCCGCCCCGAGGACGACCGCCGGCGACGAGACGGTATAGTCCGGCCGGTGGTGCTCGCCGACGCCAAACACATCCAGCCCCACCTGATCCGCCAGTTCGATTTCTTCCAGCAAATCCCGTAGCCGCTGTTCGGCGCTGACGGTGTGCCCGGTGCGGGGGTCGGGGGTGGCTTCCGCGAAGGTATATATGCCGAGTTCCACGTACGTATCGAAGCTGAGCGATGGAGAATGTATGACGGGTGCGTCGCGACTCCAACGCATCAGGCCGGGATCGTGTCCCGGCAGGGTGGCAGGCCGTTACAATTCGGAACGCGGGTTTCGTTTCGTTACCCGCTTCGGGGCATGAATCCGCGCTTTCAGGCTGCTTTCGGCTTGGCAGGCTCCTTGTTAACGATCGGCTCGCCTGCCAGCACCCACCAAACGAAACGGGGTGGATGCAACAGGTAACGACCCTACCCCCCCGGTCAGTATTCAGGTTTTGAACCATGATTCCTACCCATAAACAGCGCCTCATGACGCTGATCATCTTGGCGCTCTTTCTGAGCCCGGCTTTCCTCCAGGGGTGCGATGCCCTGGTCGGGGAGCGGGCCGATGACGGCGTGCCAGACGGTGTCGCGGCGGTGAGTGCCGTCAGCGGCGCGTCAAAATTCCGCCATGCCCACTTGCTCGATAAGACGCGCATCGGAGCCGGTAAGATCGGTACCGATGCCGTCAACCTGGTCATCGGCTTCAACGAGTACGAGGCCGACGGCGTGACCCGCCGGCTGATGGACCGTTTTGCCGTGACCAAGCGCCTGCTCTCCCGCTATGGCGACAGCATCCGTCCCAAGGTGGAAACCGAGGACGTGCTGCCGGCCATCACGGTCCAGCTGGACGCCGACTCCCTCGAAAGCCTGATCGACTTCATCGACGAAGACCCCGACATCGCATGGGTCGAGCCCGACGCGCTGCTCGACGGGCCCGGCACGTCGTCGCAGGAAGCCGTAAGCAATACCCAGTATATCAGCTGGGGCGTAAAGCATGTTGGCGCCCGGCAGACCGACATCTACACCGGCAACGACCTCGTGCATGTGTACGTCTTCGATTCCGGCGTCACGAACGATGACGTGAACGTCGTCGAATCCGTCGATTTTACCCGGCTCTATCGCGGCAACATCGACGGCAACTGGTCGGACGTGATCAGCACCTATTGGCTGGAGCAGGACGACTACTGGTCGACCTACTGGACGGCCGACTGGAGCGCGGTAACCCCGGGCGAGACGGTTTCGGGTTCGGTTGGCAGCGAAGACCGGCTCGGGCATGGCACCCATGTCGCCGGCATCATCGGCGCCATCGACGACCGCAACGGCGTGGCCGGCGTGGCGCCCAACGTGGCGATCCACAATATCAAGGTGCTCGCGAACGACGGGCGCACGGACATCACGACGGTGCTCGCGGCGCTCGAGTATGTGACGACGGTCAAACATCATCACCCGGATATGCCGATCGTCGTAAATATGAGCCTGGGCGCGGACATCGGGACCACCGGGTACAACGCGCTCGACGAGGCCATCGAGCATGCGATCGAGGACGGCATCGTGGTAGTGGTCGCTGCCGGCAACAACGGGAAGGATGCTTCGACGTATTCGCCGGCGCACGTCCGCGACGCGATCACCGTCGGTGCCTTCGACGAGTCCGGCACCTTCTCTTCGTTCTCGAACCACGGTTCGGTGGTGGACCTCCTCGCGCCGGGCGAGTTCATCGTGTCGCTCTCGAACGTGAACAATAAATTCCTCGCCATCCAGGCGGGCACGTCGCAGGCTGCTCCGCACGTCGCCGGCGCCGCCGCCCTGTACCTGACGCGCCACCCGGCCGCTTCGCCGTACGAGGTGCAGCAGGCTCTGGTCGACATGGGCAAGGCGGGCATCAGCCACGTTCCCGCCGGCACGACGAACCGGAGCGTGTACGTCGGCGACATCGTGTCTTCGCCTTCCGCGCTGTCAGGCTACATCGAGCCGGCGGCCATAGCCGTCGAGGAGTTGAGCACCACCGACACCTCGACCCGGGGCGGCAAGGGCGCCTCCAGCACGGCGCGCGGCCGAAAATAAAACGTCTTTTTTCCGATAGATGACCCTACGAGGCGGAGCCGTGCAGCACGGTTCCGCCTCGTTTTGTTTATTGACGTGCTGTTGCGCTCTAGCGAATGGGATATATGATGCAGGATGCAGGATGTTTTCCCAAAAAACTGTCCGTTCATCCCACATCCCGCATCCTGCATCCCACATCCCTCCATCCCCCATGTTACGATCAATCCTTTTTTCCCTCGCCCTGCTTCTCGCGGCCGCTCCGGCGGCGGTACGGGCGCAGGACAGCGGCGTGCCCTGGACGTCCGCCAGCGAAGGGCTGCCCGGGCTCGACATCTGGTCGCTCGCGCTCGACGGCGGCGGTGCGCTGTTCGCCGGGACGTCGTTTGGCGTTTACCGGAGCGACGACCAGGGCACCAGCTGGGCGCCGGCGCACGCCGGCCTGGATTCCCTCCTCGTGACCGGCCTCGCCGTCTCGCCCGACGGCGTCCTGTTCGCCGCCACCCACGAGGACGGCCTGTTTCGTTCGGACGACCGGGGGGCGACCTGGAGCCCTGCCGGCGTCGACCCCGAGGTGTTGTCGCTGGGCGACGTCGTGGCGGCCCCGTCCGGCGCCCTTTACGCCGGCGCCCTGCTGGGCGGCGTCTATCGCTCGCTCGACTTTGGCGAGAGCTGGGTGGAAGTCCATGACGCCGGCTTGTTCAGTCCGCTCGTCCCGGCGTTTGCGATCGATGCGAACGGCGTGGTGTTCGCCGGCTCCGACGACGGCGTGCTCCGCTCGCAGGACGCCGGCGCTACCTGGGAGCCGGCAAGCGAAGGCCTAGACAACCCGTATGTCGAGTCGCTGGCGATCGGGGCCGACGGCGCGGTGTTCGCCGGCACCGACGCCGGCGTCTACCGCTCGCTCGACGGCGGCGGAAGCTGGTCGGCGGTCCATACCGACGCGCTCGGCGCGACCAACGTGCGGGCGCTCGTCGTCACGCCGGCGAATGCCCTGTTTGCCGGCACGCACCACGCAGGCGTTTTTCGGACGCTGGACAATGGCGCGACGTGGGAGGAAGTGAACGATGGGCTCACCGATCTCGACATCCACGCGTTCGCCGTCTCCGCGGAGGGCGTTCTTTTCGCCGGCACCGGCGGCGGCGGCGTCTTTCGCCGGGACGTGGCCACCGAGGTCGCGTCGGAGGAGCCGGCCGGCCTGCCGTCGCGCTACCGCCTGGAGGGAAATTATCCCAATCCCTTCAACCCGACGACGCGCATCCGGTACGAGCTGCCCGAGGCGGCGCCGGTCACCCTCGGCGTGTTCGACGCGACGGGCCGGCGGGTCGCCGTGCTCGTGCAGGGCGTCGAGGCCGCCGGCCGGCACGAAGCCCGTTTCGACGCCACGGCCCTGCCGAGCGGCGTCTATTTCTATCGGCTGACCGCCGGCGCCTTCACCGAGGTCCGGCACATGGTGCTGCTCCGATGAGCGGTCCTGCATCCCACCCCAACCCTTCGCATCGCATGAAACGCTCCACGCTTTCCCTCTTCATCTGCCTGCTGCTCGCCGTATCCGCGGCATCCACCCGTCCGGCCCTGGCGCAGGACCCGTTTGTCGGGGAAGTCCGCCTCGTCGGGTTCAACTTTTGCCCGCGCGGGTGGACCGAGGCCAGCGGCCAGCTGCTCCCGATCGCCCAGTACCAGGCGCTCTTTTCGCTCTACGGGACGATCTACGGCGGCGACGGCCAGACCACGTTCGCGCTGCCCGATCTGCGCGGGCGGGCGCCGATCCACGAAGGCCAGGGCGCCGGCCTGCAGACGTACACCATGGGGCAGCGGGGCGGGGCGGAGTCCATCACGCTGACGCCGAACGAGATACCGTCGCACGCGCACGCCTTCACCGAGCTGTCGAGCGCCAACGGGACGGAGGAGGGGATTGTGCTCCGCAGCGGCGCCGGCGACCAGCAGGCGTCCACCACGTCGGTGGGCGGCTCCCAGGGACACGAAAACCGCCCGCCCTACCTTGTGATGCGCTACTGTGTGGCGCTGGAAGGGATCTACCCGTCGCGGAACTGATGCGTCACCGGAACATCGCCGGCCGCAGCTGGACGACGCCTTCCTCACGCATCAGCGCCTCGAGCGCGTCCATCTCGGCCGGGATGTTGTCGGACAGGTTTTCGACGCCCGTCTCCGTCACGACCACCACATCCTCCATCCGGACATACAGCGTCTCCTCGTTCACCCAGATCATCGGGTCGATGGAGAAGACCATCCCGGGCTTGAGCGTCTGGTTCCGGTAGACGCCGACGTCGTGCACCGTCATGCCGACGGGGTGGGAGAGGTGGCCCCGGAAGGCGAAGGCGGCCTCGCAGGCGGCCCGGTAGATCGGTTTGGAGAACGCGATGCGTTCGAACACCGGCCTCATGTCGGCGGCGGCCTCGTCCATCACCTGCGCCGGCGTGACGCCGGGGCGGATGTGTTTCAGGAGCGCGTTGCGGTAGGCGATGATAAACCCGTACAGATCGCGCTGGTCTTTCGAGTAGGTCCCGTTGACCGGCCACATCCGGGCGACGTCGGAGGTGTAGTAGCGGTAGTCCGGCGCGACGTCCATCAGCACGAGGTCGCCGGCTTTCAGGGCGTCGCTGTTGTGGAAGTAGTGCCCCATCCAGGCGTTTGTGCCGCCGCCGGTGATGGAGCGGTAGCCTTCGCTGCGGGCGCCGTTCATCGAGAAGATGAAGTTGGCGGCGGCGTCGAGCTGGTATTCCATCACGCCGGGCTCGGTGGATCGGATGGCCTCCATGATGCCGAGGCCGGCGAGTTCGCTGGCGGTGCGGATCAGGTCGATCTCGCGCGGGCTCTTGATGAGGCGCATGGCGTCCATCGCCGGCGTGAGATCGCGGAGGGCGAGCTGCGGGTAGCGCTCGCGGAGCAGGTTGACGAACCGCGTGGTCCGGTGCGGGGCCGCGTCGTACGGGTCGGCCAGGTGCGCGGCGACGCCGCCGAGGATCTCGTCGCGGCTCTGGTAGTGGCCTTCTGCCGGACTGAACGGGGTGTACAGCACCGGGTTGGGCATGCGGACGAGGTACGACCAGATGAAATCGCGTGCCATGCCCTCGATCGGCTCCACGCGATCCACCCCCGTCAGCCGCCGGACCTCCTCGGCGTCCTCGGCGGAGAGCACCTTGCCCTGGTTGCGTTCCTGGGCGGCGTTCCGGTGGGGCAGGTAGAGCACGCTTTGCCGGCTGGTGCCGTCGAGCAGGAGGTAGGCGTGGGCTACTTCCAGGCCGGTGAGGTAATAGAAGTTGTTCGTCTGCCGGAAGACATAAAAGCCTTCGACCGCCTGCTGCCCCTGAAACAGGGCGATCGCGCCGGCGCCGATCGTGTCCATGACGGCGTGCCGTCGTGCCGCGAGTTCGTCGGCGGGGAAGTCCGACTGATAGGCCGGCTGGGCGAGCGCAGTCCGCAGGCCCACCAGGAGCAGGATCGACACGAGGACGGATCGGGACAACAGTGCCATAAACCTGTACATCTTTTCAGTTTGAAAGCGTTATCGGGCAGAAGAAGGTAGTCGATGAGACGGAAAGAAGCATGAAGGCAGCGCCGGCTCTGTCTGGCCCGGTCTTCGCGACGAACGAAGAGATCCGATCACCAGTCGTCGCCAAAACCATGAGTCGTCTTTCTCTTCGCGCTATCGCGCCGCTGCTGTCGCTCGCGCTGGCCGGCCTGCAGCCGACCGGCCTGTTCGCCCAGGATGCCGATCCGGCGTCGGTCAGCCCCGGTACCCTGCTCGTTTATTATGGATGGCCGTCGGTCATCAACGGCGCCGGCAGCGTCGATTTGGCGGCGGAGGCGCTCGGGCAGTACGATTATGTCGTGCTCGGCGACGGCCTCGAAATCGACACCCATCCCGATTATGCCAACACCGTGGCGCTGCTCGCGCATCCCGCGATGGCGGATACGAAGGTGTTCGGGTACATCGACCTCGGCGTGACGACGCAGAACCTGCCGGTGTCGGAGTACAAGCTGCGGATGGTGTGGTGGACCGATATCGGGGCGGACGGCATCTTTCTGGACGATTTTGGCTACGATTTCGGCGTCACGCGCGAGCGGCAGAACGATGCGGTCGACTTTGCGCATGCGCTCGAGGTGCCGGTGATGGTCAACGCCTGGGATCCCGACGATGCCTTTTCGCGCGCGGCGGACCCGACGTACAACCCGAACGAGCGGCGCGCCGCGTTGCAGGCCGGCGATTTTTATTTCTCCGAGAGCTACATGATTCAGGAAGGCGCCTACGTTGACGCCGCGTTCTGGCGTGAGAAGGCGGACAAGCTCGATGCGTATCGCCAGACGTTCGGGGTCGGAGTGATGTCGGTGACGACACCCGGCGGGACCTACGACGAGCAGCAGTTTCATTACGCGTGGCACGCCGCCGCGATCGACGGGCACACGGCCATCGGCTGGGGCGAGCCGTCCTTCTCGTCGGTCGACGCCCAGGCGCCGTTTCGAGTCCGCCCCGCCGTCGATTTGGGGTCGGCGTACGTGTCCGTCGCCACCGTCTCCCTGCCGCTCGTGCGCCGCGAGACGGATGCCGGCGTGATCGAGGTGAATACCGAAACCCATGCGTATCGCTTCGAGGCTTCGATGGGTACGGCGCTCGAGACGCCCGAGCGCGCCTCGGCCGCGCCGCGCCTGGCGCCCAATTATCCGAACCCGTTCGCATCGGATACCCGACTCGCGTTCTCGCTGGCCGAACCGGGTCCAGTCCGTCTAGCGGTGTACGACCTGATGGGTCGCCCGGTCGCCGTGCTGGCGGACGGGACGATGCCGGCGGGCGAGCACGCGGTGAACTTCAACGGCGCGGCGCTGCCGGCGGGGGTCTATTTTTGCCGGCTCGAAGCCGGGGGACGCGTCGAGAGCCGGCCCATCATCGTAGGCCGGTGACGCCACGGGTTGTTCGAGTTGATCCCGCATAGTACCTTTGTGATGGGGCGATGACCGCCCCCGGTTCGATGCGTGCACACTCCCCAACCGAGCGGAACCATGATACCCCTGTTATCCCTCTGGCTGCCCGTCGTTGTGGCGGCCCTCATCGTGTTTGTCGTAAGCTCCATCATCCACATGGCGCTGGGCTATCATGCCGGCGACTGGGTGGGGCTTCCCAACGAGGCCAGATTTCGCGACGCGTTCAGAAATGAGGAGGTGCCGCCGGGCGACTACGTCGTTCCTTATGCGCCGACCGCGGCGGAGCGCAACAGCCCAGCGCATATCGAAAAAATGAAGGAAGGCCCCGTGGCTTTCATCAATGTTCGTCCGAAGGGGCAGGTCGTGATGGTGGCCATGCTCAGCCAGTGGTTTGGGTACTGTCTCGTGGTCGGTTTTTTCGCCGCCTATCTCGGCAGCCGCTTTTTTGGGCCTGGAGCGGACTATATGGAGGTGTTTCGGATCACCGGCACGGTAGCCTTCGCCGGCTACGGACTGGCTCTCCTCCAGAATTCGATCTGGTATGGCCGGAAGTGGAGCTCCACGCTCAAGTCGGTATTCGACGCGCTGGTATTTGCGCTCCTCACCGGCGGCGTTTTCGGCTGGCTCTGGCCCTGAGTCGCATAAAAACGGGGTCGATGGATCAGAAAAGGGCAGGTCGGGTTAGCGTTACGTTCCTGACGTCAACCTGGCGCTATGGAACCGAAAACCTTTTCAACACAGCACCCTCGCCGTTATGTCCGTCTCCGACGAAACCAAGATCATGGCCGTTTTCTGCGACTTTGAAAACGTCGCGATCGGCGTTCGCGAGGCAGACAAGGCGCAGTTCGACATCGTGAAAGTCCTGGAGCGCCTGCTGCTCAAGGGCAATATTGTCGTCAAAAAGGCCTATTGCGACTGGCAGCGCTACAAGGATTTCAAGGCGGCGATGCACGAGTCCTCGTTTGAGCTGATCGAGATCCCGCACGTCCGGCAGTCCGGCAAGAACTCGGCGGATATCCGCATGGTGGTCGACGCGCTGGACCTGTGCTACACGAAGGAGCACGTCGATACCTTCGTCATCGTCAGCGGCGATTCGGATTTTTCGCCGCTCGTCAGCAAGCTGCGCGAGAATAACAAAACCGTGATCGGGGTGGGGGTGCGGCACTCGACGTCGGATCTGCTGACCGCCAACTGCGATGAGTTCATCTTTTACGACGACCTCGTGCAACGCGACGGCCGGCGCACCAAGAAGCGCGCCGAGACCAGGGCGCGCAAGACTGCCGCGCGGGGCACGAAGACCAAAAACGAGCCGGTGCTGGATGAGTCGAAGCAGGAGGCGATGGACTTGCTGGTAGAGACCTACGAAGCGCTGGTCGAGGAGCGCGGCGAACAGGAGAAGATCTGGGGATCGATGGTCAAGCAGACGCTGAAGCGCCGGAAGCCCGGTTTCTCCGAATCCCACTACGGCTACCGCTCGTTCAGCGAACTCCTGGAAGACGCCGAAAAATACAAGATCGTCAAGCTCGAGCGCGACCAGAAGTCGGGCGGGTACATCATCGTGGATTCGCTGGTGAGCTGAGCGTCCTGGTGTCGCCTACGGCTCGCGCTACCGGGGGGGCCGCAGGTGCTTCTTCCGGTTCGTCCTCCCCACGCAAGTGGGGGCCAGGCAGGTGCTGCGTCCGGCTCGTCCTCCCCACGCAAGTGGGGATCCAAGCAGGTGCCGCTTCCGGTTCGTCCTCCCCACGCAAGTGGGGATCCAAGCAGGTGCCGATCGCATGGCGTAGGTGTTGCCATTTTGGCGTGTCGCATGGATCCCCAATCGAGTTGGGGATGACGATGCGCGAGGATGTGCCCGAGGATGACGATGCGCGAGGATGTGCCCTGGGGATGACGCGTGCGGGTGGACTCATAACAGGTCCTCCGCGAGATCCTCCCACTTTGGATTCACCTCCTCGATCAGGGCGATTTTCCATGATCGGTACCATTTCTTCAATTGCTTCTCCCGGTCGATCGCATCCCTGATGTCGTCAAATGCCTCGTACCAGACCAGGCGATGCACCGCGTAGCGTCCGGAAAAACCGCGGTTTTGGGGCGATCGGTGCTCGGACAATCTGCGGCGCAGGTTGTTTGTCACTCCGATGTATAACGTGCCGTAGGGTTTGCTGGCGAGGATATAGGTGAAGCCCGGCATCGTGTTGCAGGAGCGGGTGCGCGTCTTTTCTCTTCCAGACGTTTCGCTTCCCGCCGGCATACCTGCATGTGCTGTTTTTTCATCGGCGCTTTCATACTTTCCACTGAACGCCAAACCCCATCCCGGAGACCGATGAAAACCTTCCACATCAACCGACGCCGATTTCTGCAGTCCGCTTCCGCCTCGCTGGCCTACTCCATGCTGGGCGCCCGAGGGCTCGACGCCATCTATCCGGTCGCCCCGCGCAAGGTGGGCTTGATCGGGACCGGCTGGTACGGCAAGAGCGATCTCTTCCGGTTGATGCAGGTGAGCGACATCGACGTGGTGTCCATCTGTGATCCGGATAAAAACCAGCTTTCCGCCGCCGCCGATCTCATCGCGACGCGCCAGAAATCGGGCAATAAGCCGCAGACCTATGGCGACTACCGGACGATGCTGGCCCAGCACGAGTTCGATATCGTCCTCGTCGGCACGCCGGATCACTGGCACGCGCTGCCGACGATCGATGCGATCCGCGCCGGCGCGCACGTCTTCGTCCAGAAACCCGTCAGTGTGGATGTGATCGAAGGCGAGGCCATGCTGGCCGCGGCGCGCAAATACAACAAGGTGGTGCAGGTAGGCACCCAGCGCCGCAGCACCCCCCACCTGATCGAGGCGAAGGAGCGGTTTGTCGAGTCCGGCATGCTCGGGGAGATCTCGCACGTCGAGATGTGCTGCTACTACCACATGCGCGCCAACCGCGCGCCGGAGCTGGAGCCGGTGCCCGACTTCTTCGACTACGAGATGTGGGCCGGCCCCGCGCCCAAGCGTCCATACGACGGCCTCCCGCACCGCGGCTGGTGGCGCGCGATGATGGAGTACAGCAACGGCATCATGGGCGACATGTGCGTCCACATGTACGATGCCGTCCGCTGGACCCTCAACCTGGGCTGGCCGGACCGCATCACGTCCACGGGCGGGATCTACGTCCAGAAAGAGTCCAAGGCGACGACGTCGGATACCCAGCACGCCGTCTTCGAGCACAACGAATTGAACTGCGTCTGGCAACACCGCAGCTGGGGGACGCCGGCCGATCCGGAATACCCCTGGTCGTACAAGATCTACGGCGACAAGGGGACGCTGGCGGCCAGCCCGCAGAAATACACGTTCATCCCGGACGGACGCGGCGAGCGCATCGATCAGGAATGCCTCTTCGAGCGCGAGCAGTATCCGGAAGATCTCACCGAAAAAGACATCGAGCTTTTCGCCGCGCCGGCGATGCGCCGGCACATGATCGATTTCCTCGCCGCCATCGACGACGGCGGCCGGCCCGTGGCCGACATCGAGCAGGGCCACATTTCGTCGGCCAGCTGCATCATGGCGAATGTGTCCATGGGCCTCGGCGGGCGCCCGCTCGTCTACGATCCGGTGACGCGGACGGTGGTCGGAGATCCGGAGGCGACGCACAAGCTGCGCCGGCCGTACCGCGGCCCCTGGGAGCACCCCGAGCCGACGACGGTCTGACCCCGCGGCTCAGCTCGCCAGCGCTTCGATCTGGCGCAGGTGATGCTCCAGATGCGTAAGGTAGTCCTCGATCAGATAGCCGAGGGTGACCGGTTCGTACGGCCCGATACGGCATTCCACGCCCAGGCGGTCCGCCGGCACCCGGCGCATGACGTGGGCGAGGTGGTGGTTGTAGAGCCGCCACAACGCGACGAGTTCACCCCAGGGGCGTCCGGGGAAGTCCTGGGCCTCGACCCAGAAGTCCTGCTCGTAGCGCGGGAAAACCAGCGGGTCGTCCTGCTGGGCCCGGATGAATCGGTGGTGGTTGTTGACGGCGGAGTCCAGCAGGTGCCCGAGAATCTCGGCGATGGACCATTTCTCCGGCGCCGGCCGGATGCGAACCGTGGCGTCGTCGAGCTGGATGAGGTGTGCGGCGGCGGTGTCGACCGTCGCGACGAGGGTGTTCGCGGTATGGCGGTGAGGCATATCCCGTGTTCGGTGCAATGGACGCGGGGTCAAGAAAGTCCGTGGCCCCGCTGCGTTTCATAGCGAGCGCATCGTTAGGTCGTGGCCGATTTACGCTGGGTCGGATGGGATCATCCTGACCCGTCAATGTACGACACCGTTCCATGGCCAACATACGGTGGCAGCTCATGGGTGGGATATGGTGCAACGTTGCCGACGATGCATGGCCTGCCATCATGCAATGCTGTCCACGATACACGGCCAGCCATCATGCAATCCCGGCCTCGATATATCGTGGCCCTACGGAATTCGTGGGATTGCCTTATATTTCCTCATGCTGATCCCATCAATACCCTAAAAAATATCATGCGCTATCTCCTCGTCCTAGTTGCTTCGTTGCTGGTTGCTCCGGTTTCCGCCCAGACGATGTACACCGGCCTCCGGCCCTCCGGCGCCGGCTTCGGCGGTGTTTCGGCCGTCGGCGCTGGCGAACTGTTCGTCGGTTCCGCTCCGGTGGGATGGCCCGAGGGCGACGAATTGCCGGGATCGGTGTATCGCTATACCCGCAACAGCGCGGGGCAATGGGTCGAAGCCGGCGAGTTTCAGGCGCCGGACGGACGCATCGGCGACGTCTTCGGGCGGGCGATTCTCGTGCAGGATAACATGCTGGTCATCGGGGCGCCCGGGCTCGGCGCGGCCTATCTCTACGAGAAGCAGGCGGACGGCTCCTGGAGCCCGTCGGGCGTGCTCAAGCCGACCGCGCTGCCGGACGGCGCGCTCTTCGCCGGCGCCGTCGAACGCGCCGCCAACCGGACCAGCGCCATCGCCATGGCGAACGGTCGCATCTTCGTCACCGCGTTTGATGCCGAGCGCTTCAGCGGCCAGGTCCACGTCTTCGAAAAAGAACACGGGATGTGGATGCAGGACACGGTGCTCAAACCGGATGAGGCGCTGGAAGGCGACGCCTTCGGATACGCCCTGGCGGCCGAGGGCGACCGGCTGGTGGTCGGCGCGTGGCGCGCCGGCGACGGCACGGGCAGCGCCTATGTCTTCGACTATGATGCCGCTGCCGGTGTCTGGAAGTCCACGCGGATCGAGGCGAGCGAAGAGAAGAGCGCGCAGGGCTACGATGTGGCGATCCACGGCCCCCACGTGCTGCTGGGGATGCCGGGTGTCGCCGGCGGCGCGGTGCGGGTGATGGAGCGCTCGGGTGATAGCTGGGTGGAAAGCGCGCGGGTCACGGCCGCCGCCGAGGAGGAAACGCCGGGACGCCGGCCGCGCGGCGGCTTCGGCGGCCGCGTGCTCGTGTCCGGGAACGACCTGATGGTCGGTAATCGCGGCGGCGGGACGGTGCATCTCTTCCGGGCGGGCTCCTGGGAGCCGGCCGGCGAACTGGCCGCCATCGACGACCGCACCGCCGACGGCTTCGGGATGGGCCTCGGGCTGGCCGGCGAGGTGGCGGTCGTGGGATCGCCGCGGGCCGACTACGAGCAGGGCGTGGCGCTCGTGTTCGAGCGGGACGGGGCGACGTGGACGGCGGCGAACATGCTCGCGACGTCGCTCACCCACATGGAATCGATCACAGGCGGACAGATCGACTGCCAGGACGGCGAGGCCAGCCTCTTCGACTGCGACAAGGTCGACCTCCTCTCCATGCTCTCCGTCAAGGACCTCTCCACCGAGCGCGGCGTCAAGCTGAACGACCTGTGGGGGTGGACCGATCCGGAAACCGGCAAGGAATACGTCATCCAGGGCCGGACGGACGGGACGGTGTTCGTCGACATCAGCAACCCCATGTCGCCGGTCTACCTCGGCGAATTGCTGCGCACCGAGGGTTCGCCCGGTAGCACGTGGCGGGATATCAAGGTATACAAGGACCACGCCTTCATCGTGGCGGACGGCGCCGGCGAGCACGGCGTGCAGATCTTCGATCTGCGGCAGCTCCGGAACGTGAACCCCGCCGAGGCGCCGGTCTCGTTCTCCGAGACGGCTCACTACGCCGGCGTGCACAGCACGCACAACATCGTCATCAACGAAGAGACGGGCTTCGCCTACGCGGTGGGCAACCGCGCCGGCGGGGAGACCTGCGGCGGTCAGCTCCACATGATCAACATCCAGGACCCGACGCATCCGACGTTCGCCGGCTGCTATGCGCAGCCCAGCGCCGGTGGGACACACGACGCCCAGTGCGTGGTCTATCGGGGGCCGGATACGCAGTACGCCGGCCACGAGGTGTGCTTCAACTCGAACGGCTCCTCGTTCATCATCGCCGACGTGACCGACAAACAGAACCCGGCGACGCTCGCGCAGGTGACCTATCCGGACCTCGCCTACACCCATCAGGGGTGGCTCTCCGAAGATCACCGCTACTTCTACATGAATGACGAGCTGGATGAGATGTACGGCTACGTCGACAGCACGCGGACGCTGATCTGGGATGTGCGCGAACTCGAGGATCCGATCCTGGTCAAGGAATTCCGCCTCGCCTCTGGCGCCAGCGACCACAACCTGTACATCCGCGACAACCTGATGTACCAGTCGAACTACCTCGCCGGCCTGCGCATCCTCGACATCGCGGATCCGCTCAATCCGACGGAGGTCGCCCGGTTCGACACCGTTCCGTACGGGGACGACATTCCCGGCTTCGGCGGGTCCTGGAGCAACTATCCCTACTTCAAGAGCGGCGTCATCGCCGTCAGCAGCGGCAACGAGGGGCTGTTCCTGGTGAAGAAGAAGGATGCGGATATTTGAGGGTGTCCGCCTGCGAGGACGAAGCGGTCATCCGCCCTGATCCTCCTTCCGCATGCGGTAGGACTCTTCCAGCCGGCTCTGCGTCAGCTGGACCTGGGCGTGGTCGGGCCCGAATTGCTCGACCAGCACGTCCATCGCCTCCTTGAAGAGGGCTTCGGCCTCGTCCCACCGCTTCTGGTCCCGTCGGAGCATCGCGAAATTCCGGAGCGCGAAGCCCAGGCGGGGGCCGGGCACCTTGCGCTGGATCTCGACGGATTCGGCAAAAAGCGGCTCGGCTTCATCGAACTTGTACTGGTTCTGCAGCGCCACGGCCAGCGAATTGACGGCCGTGGCGATGGCCGGATGTCCGGGTTCGTACAACTCGCGCCGGATGGCCAGGGTCTCGCGGAAGAGCACCTCGGCCTCGGGGTATTCCTTGCGTCCGATCAGGAGGGCGCCGAGGTGGTTCTTGGTGGCCGTCACGGCCAGCTGTTTTTCCAGCCCCAGGCTGTCCGCGATCGCCAGGGCCTCGCGGAGGACGGGCTCGGCCTCGTCCGTCTTCTGCTGGGCCACCAGGGTGCCGCCCAGGCCGTTGAGCACCTGCATCACCGAGTGATGCACGTCGCCGAAGAGGGCGCGTTTGATGTCCAGTGAAACCGTGAACAACGACTCCGCGACCGCAAACTGCCGCTGCTCGAAGCGGACGACTGCGAGCGACATGTACGTATTGGCGAGATCGTTCCGATCTTCTCCTTGCAGCGTGTTCTGGATGGCGATGGCGATGTCGTACAGCGAGTCGGCATCAGCGAGTTCGCCCGTCAGGGTGTGGTGCATGGCGAGGCGGGATACGCCGAGCGCGTAACGGCGGTGTTCCGGACCGAACAGGTCGCGCAGCACGTCGATCGCCTCGTGAATGAGCGAGTCGCCCGTCGCATAACGTCCGATCTCATCGTAGATACGCCCCATTTCCAGCAGCAGCTCGGCCCTGAGGTCGGGCTGATCCACAAACTCCACGCGCATCTGCCGGGTGCCTTCGTCGAGCAGGTCGATCGCGGTGACGGGCGTGCCCTCGTTGACGTTGGGATCGGCCTTGTTGAAGATGTTCAGGAGGAAATCGGTCGTCTGGCGCGCCTTGTCGGCCTCGTCGCGGGCGCGGTCGCGCTGGGCGGCGAGGGCCGTCGACTGGCGGGATAGCCGCAGCGCCTGGTAGGTCGTCACCGTGCTGAGCGCCAGGAGGATGAGCAGCGCGCCGGCGCCCAGGCTCAGCGCGGTGCGGTTGCGGGAGGCGAACTTGCGCATCCGGTACCCGAGGGTGTCCTTCTGGGCGATGACCGGCCGGCCCTCGAGGTACCGCTCGATGTCTGCCGAGAACTGCTCCGCCGAGGCGTAGCGGCGTTCCGGCTCCTTGCGCAGCGCCATCATGACCACGTTGTCGAGGTCCTGCTGCAGGGCGCTGCGGAGGCGGGCCACCGAGGTGCGGCGCGAACGGCTGATCTCGGCGGGCTGGAGGCTGTGGGTCGTTCCGTCGGACGAGGTGAGGGCGCGGACTTCCGTGACCACCGCGCTGGGGCGCGCCGGCTCTTCCTCCAGGATGACGCGCTCGATCTCCTGCCGCACGCGCCGCTCGATCCGATAGGGCGAATGGCCGGTGAGGAGCTCGTACAGCAGCACGCCGAGGGCGTAGACGTCCGTCGCCGTGGTCACGTCGCTGCCCCGGACCTGTTCGGGGGCCGCATAGTCGGGCGTCATGAGGCGCAGTTCGGAACGCGTGACGGCGACCGAGACGCCGAGTTGTTCCGGATCGAGCAGCTTGGCGATCCCGAAGTCGAGCAGCTTCACCGTGCCGTCGCGTGTGACGAGGATGTTGGACGGCTTGAGGTCGCGGTGCACCACCAGGTTCTGGTGGGCGTGCTGGACGGCGGCGCAGACGGTGCGGAAGAGCCGGAGCCGGTCGGCGATCGACAGCATTTGCTCGTCGCAGTAGGTGGTGATCGGCGTCCCTTCGATGTACGGCATCACCAGATACGGCCGGCCGTCGGCGCTCATCCCGCCGTCGAGCAGCGCGGCGATGTTCGGGTGCGTCAGCCGCGCGAGGACCTGCCGCTCCGTCCGGAAGCGCGCGTGGATCTCCGCGTTCTGGTAGCCGGGGCGGACGAGCTTGAGCGCCACATCCTGCGTGTAGTGGGCGTCGTCGCGGGTGGCGAGGTAGACCATCCCCATGCCGCCTTCGCCGAGCATCTGTTTGATGCGGTAGGGGCCTATGTGGGATCCGATGAGGGCTTCGGGGGAAGGGAATTCGGGGCGATCGGCGAGCAGGCGGCTCTCGATCGAGAGGGCCTGCGCGTCTTCGTGGGCCGCGAGCATGTCCTCGATTTCCTGTCGAAGCGCGGCGTCGCCGGCGCAGGCCTGATCGAGATAGCCGGGCCGATCGGCGTCATCGAGTTCGAGTGCGGCGAGGAGGATGGCTTCGAGTCTGTTCCAGTAATCCATACGTTCGGTTGGGTTCGCTGCGCGGCAGCGGGTGCCGGCGGGAGGGTGCGTCTTCTATTGCGACACGCGGGCGCGAAACCGGCCATACGCCGGATGCATCAGCCGATATGTTGCGATACTTCCTTTCGAAGCCACGCTTTGGCCACCGTCCAGGCCCGCTGCACCGAGCGTTCGGAGATGTTCATCACCTCCGCCGTCTCCTCCACCGTGAGCCCGCCATAGAACCGGAACTGGACGACCTCGCTCGCCCGCTCGTTGAGGGCCGCGAGGCGGTCTATCGCCGCGTCGAGTTCGAGGACTTCCGAGGCCTCCTGGTCGGTGAGCTGGAACGCGGCCTCGTCGAGCGGCAGGGCGGCCTGGCCGGCGCCGCGCTTGAGGCGCTTTTTGGAGCGGGCGTGATCGACGAGGATGTTGCGCATCGTCCGGCTCGCGATCGCCATGAAATCGCACCGGTGGGACGCGTCGAGGTCGTGCTGACGGGCCAGCTTCAGATAAGCCTCGTTCACGAGCGCCGTCGCGCTCAGGGTATGGCCCTTGCGGAACTCGCGCTGCATGTGCTGGCGGGCGACCTCGTAAAGCTCATCGTACATGATGGGTACGATGCTTTCCAGCGCCTCTTCATCGCCGGCCTTGTAGCGCTGCAGGAGTGCGGTGATCTGTCCGTTTGACGGCATCAGGCATGGTTGAAGGTCTGCGAATACGGAATATCAGCACCAAGCATTTGTTATAGTATCCTATCGGCCAAAAATCTCACAGAAAAAAGTACGGATCCTCCGCGTTCGACCCGTCCGTCGCCCTGGCCCGCTGATCCGCCCGGCCCGCGTTCCCTGCTTCTATCTTGGGTCTGGCACGTTTTGCAGATCCTTGTCGCAATAAAGAAAAGCATGTCCCGGGCATCCCTTTCGGGAGATGGCCCGGCGGGACGGATCTGAGCAGGCGAGCCCTTAGCGGGGGAGCGCCTGCTGAGCGCTCTTCCAACACGCCGGCCGGCACGCGGCGGGCATGCGAGAACGATTTACAACTGAACGCAGGGAATCATGCACTGGGCATTACTTACCATCGCCATCATACTGGATATCGTGGGCACGGTGGCACTCAAAATGTCGGATGGCTGTTCGCATCCGGGACCCACGCTCACCATGGTGGCGTGTTTTTTCTTTTCGCTGGTAGCGCTTGCAGGCGCGGTGAAGTCGATCGATCTGGGCCTGGCCTATGCACTCTGGGCCGGCGTGGGGACGGCGGTGACCGTCCTCGTGGGGATCTGGATGTTCAAGGAGCCGGTGACGGCGCTGAAGGTGGTTTCCCTGGGGTTGATCATCCTCGGCATCGTCGGACTCAATCTCGCGCAGGACTGACCGGCGTCGTCCGTCAGTTCGAGTCCGGCACCCGCGCATAACGCAGGTTGGCGTCGTGCGCGGCGGCGTGGAGGATGCCGGCTTTTTCGGCGTCGATGCCGTACCGCGCTGGGATCGCCAGGTCGAGCAGCAGCGCATTGCGCCCCGCGAGCTGTTCGTACATGACCACGGCGGCGAGGTAGGTGCCGTAGATGGAGGGGTGGAAGCCGTCCGCGCCGTAGAGGCCCAGGCCGGGGTCGGCCTTCCAGGCCTCCTGCCACGCGATCCCGGCGGGAAAGAAGTAGCCGTCGACATCGACGGCGGCCGTCTGGTAGGCGTCGCGTACGCCGGCGAAGTCGAAGCTGCGTTCCGCCGCCGGCCATACCATGTAGAGGGCGGGCACGCCGCCGCCTTCGCGAATCGGGTCCGAGAAGAGCGCGGTGTACTGGAGCAGCGAGGGCCGGCCTTCCGTGGCCGACGGGCCCTGCTGCAGCACAACCACATCCCACGTACCCCGGCTGATGCGCTTGCGCGTTCCCTCGTTCGCCCAGTGGTCCTCGAGCCCGTAGTTGGGCTCGGCGATGGACTCGATCACGATACGCTCCCGGTCGGACGCGGCGTCGAGGAGGTCGGACAGGATGCCCGGAAGGTCGTTTGTGTACGTGAGGCTGTTGCCGACGAAGAGGATGGCGTAATCCTCCTCCGCCGGCCCGGTCGCGTCGCCGCAGGTGGTCAGGCTGAGGGCGGCGATGACGAGGAAGAGCGGGAAACGCATGGCGGCAGGGTGCAGGGGCAGGATCGTGTAATCCGGCTACGCCGTTGCGCCCGCGCTGTTGCGTGGGGATGGATTTTGGACCGAAGACCGGGGTGCGCCCCATCGTCCGATCGGATCGGTGGACGATGGGGCGCGCCGGGATCACTTCGCGAGGATCAGCCTGCGCGTTTCGTTGAAGCGCTGGGTCTGGACGCGCAGCAGGTAGACGCCGGTGGCCAGGCCGGCGCCGTCGAAGTGGAAGGTGTGCGTCGAGGCGGACAGCTCGCCGTCGTGGAGCAGGGCGACCTGCCGGCCGATGAGGTCGTAGATGGCGATCCGCGCGTGGGTCGCCTCGGCCAGCGACAGGGTGAAGCTTGTCTGCGGGTTGAAGGGGTTGGGGTAGGGTGCGCCGAGGGCATCCGCCACCTTTTCGCCGGAACCCGCCTTCTCGACCGAAAGGCCTGGCATCTCATCCGCTGTCGCCGCCACGCGCGAGCCGCCGCTTGGGAAGGCGATGGCGACCGGCAGACTGAACTGGCTGCTGTTGCCGACGTTGTCGGTCGCAGTCGCCACCAGGAAATCGCCGGGGTTCAGGTTCATGCCCGTCGTGTCTACGGCAACGCTCACTTCCGACATCATCGTCGCAGCCGTATAGGTGTGTGTCGTCAGGTATCGCTTGCCTTCACCGCTGGTCGAGTCATCCGCGACGTACACATCGACCTTCAGAGGGTAGGCGGCATAAAAGTTCAGCGACGGCACGGAATACCGGAATTTCAGCTTCCCGTTGGTCGCATTGATCGCTGCCCACGCGAACACCGGATGATTCTGGTACCGGTTGTTGCCGGCGTCGCCATCGACTGCATCGTTGGGCTCCAGCTGACCGCCGTGCAAGGCGATCCCGTGGCTCGTATTGGCGAACAGGCTGTTGCCGCGCATGTCGATCTTTTTGGCTATCTCGGTTGAGTCGACTGCGAGCGTGATGCCGGTATAGCCGTTATAAGCGATCGTATTTCCCTTCGGGGCGCCGGCCGGGATGGTCGCCAGCGGTCCATAGCCGATCGTAATGTCCAACGAGGGCACGGTGACCATGATGCCGTCCCGTACATTGCCCACAGGTTGGCCCGTACGGGTGACTCCGATGAAGTTGCCCTGAATGATGTGGCCCTCTGTGCGGTCGATGTAGATGCCATGGGCCATCGATCCGATGGTGTTTCCCCAGTCAGACAGGCCCCCGATGAGGGTCGGCGTCAGGGCCGGATCCGTATGCTCTACCCAGATCCCCACGCCTACGCCGCCCAGATAGTCGCCGTTTGTGTTCGTGCCCAGAAGATTGTTCTGGATGACGGTACCGGCGGCGCCGTCGACGGCAATCAAGCTGCTCTGGCTGAACCCGATGGTATTGCCTTTCGCGGCGGTGAGTCCGCCGATCAGCGTGTTTACAGCCCCGTCGCACGCGCACACGCCGCGATTCTGGCTACCGAGTTGCACGCCGGTTTCATCCGTGCCTATGAAGTTGCCTTGCACCACGGTGCCGATCGCGTTTTCGATCTGCACCCCTGCTATAAAGACGTTTCCGATGACGTTGCCGCAGTCCTCGCCGCCGATCGCATTCGAATTACCGCCGTCGATGACGATCCCGTATTGTCCACCGCTCGTTGCAGTGCCGTCTGGAAAAATCCCGATGACAGTGTGCTGGATCTTGTTATTGTTGCTGGTGATGTGGACCGCGCTGTTTCCAAAATTGACCAGGTAGAGCCCGCGGACGACACTTCCACCTGAGCCCGCGCCCAGCTGGATACCGTTCATGAACGAACCCGAACCGTCCACGACGATCGGCGCGTCGGCGGTAGTGGCGTCGATGAATACTTTTTCGACAAGAGCGGGGAGCAGGCCTGCCGTGAGCGTGATCTGCTGATAGCCGTTGGTCTGAGTGAAGTGGCCGAATCGGATCGTGTCCGCAGCAGCGCCGACGTTCGCGGAGGCATTCGCTTCCTCGATCGCCGCGCGGAAGGTGCAGGCGCTGTGCGCCGTGTCACAGATCCCGTCGCCGGGGTTGGTGTCGGCGAGATCCAATTCGTAGTCTACTACGAAGGTATGCTGGGCCTGGGCCGTGGTAAAGGCGGTGAGCGCCAGGATCAGTACAAAAAGGCGGGTAATCAATGGCTGTGTCATGATGATGTGATTGGGTTGGGGAACTGAAATCACTGTTTATCCCCTTGCGATGTCGGTCCGAAAAGGATGACAGAAGCACGAGAGATTTTTTTATGCGCCCCCGGCTCGTCCGCGCCGGCCGACCGGGGAGCGTCGGTCAGCGCACCAGGGCGAGCCGGCGCGTGGCGGCAAATCCATCCATTTCAACGCGGAGTACATAAACCCCCGCCGGCAGGTCGCCGGCATCGATGCGGAACGTGGCGGGCGATCCGGCCGGCAGCCGGCCGTCGAACACCGGGCGCACTTCCCGGCCGAGCAGGTCGAACAGGCGCGCGCGAACCGGCCCGTCGCTTGCCGGCGTGATCGTAACGGATGCGATGCCGCTGAACGGATTGGGGTAGGGGGCCGAAACACCACGTTCCTCGGTCTCGAACTCCAGCGCGGGCGCGCTTCCTCCGCGTCTGGCTGCGGCTATCGAGAGGGGATCCAGTGGCCCCTGGGCGGGGCTGAATTCGCTGGTATTGCCCAGCGTATCGGTAACGGTGAGAACCACATGATCCATCGGATCCCAGGCGATGCCCCCGGCTGGGATTTCCCACTGGGCGATGGCGCCGGAGGATGTATAGCTGCTGGAGCCGATGAAGGTTTTTCCCTCGCCGCTCGCAGGGTCGTCGGCGAGGTACGCATCGACGGTAAGCGGATACGCCTGGGTGCCGGCTGTCGAGATGCTGTACTCGACCACGATCGCGTCGCTGCCCGGACGGTAAAACGCGCGGGTGACGTCCGGGAAATTGAGCAGGGTGTTGGCGCCGGCATCGGCATCGCCGGTATCGTTCACCGTGGGACCATCCGCTCCGAGGTCGATAGCCAGCTCGTCGTTATTGTAAAAGCTGTTGCCGCGCACCGTGTTGTTTGTCGGCGCCGCGCCGATCAGGCCTTCACCGATGAGGATGCCGGATTCGTTGAACGCGATGACGTTGCCCTTGTCGACGGATAAATCGATCGCCGCATTTTTTCCGAAGCCGATCACGTTGCCGTACCCTCCATCCGTGCCGATGAGGATGGCGACCCCGTTGCCCAGATCGTCGCCGGCGTCGTTCGTCCCGATATAGTTGCCCTGGATTTTCGTTTCCGGAGCCCACAGCAGGATGCCGTAGGGGTTAAATCCGATGACGTTGCCCATCCCGTCCCCGATGCCTCCGATGGTATTGCCTCCCCCGTCATGGATGAGGATGCCGCGAAACGTATTTGCGATATTCCTCCCGGATGTGTCCGCGCCGATGTAGTTGCCGCGGATCTTGTTGCCGACGCCATCGACATAAATCCCCGATCTGTTGTTGAACCCGATGATATTGCCCATCCCTGGCATCGGGCCGCCGATGATGTTGCTGTCAGCATTGACGGTGATCCCGCCGGCAAACTCGAACCCGTTCAGGTGATAGTTGCCCATCGCGAACCCCGTATCGTCCGTGCCGATATAGTTGCCCCGGATCGTGTTGTTTTGGGCGTTGAGCAGATGGATGCCGGCGGAGCCGTTAAACCCGATCACGTTGCCTTCGCCGGCCCGGCCCACGATGTTGTTGTCGCTGGCGAGATACACGCCGGCCTTGCCGTTGCCGATGTCGGTTCGGTCGCCTCGTACGCCCACCCGATTTTCAACGATCACGTGGTTGTCGCTCCGCAGCAGGATTCCGAACCAGGGAAACTTCCCGACGGTGAGCCCGCGCACCGTGCTGCCCTCCGAGCCGGCATCGAGCACCAGCCCCGAGGCTGTCAGCGCCTCGCCGGGCGACGTGACCGACGTGCCATCGAGCACGACCTCGCCGGCCGCCGTTGTGCCGTCGATGACCACGGCGTCGGTGATAGCCGGCAACCCGTCGCCGGCCAGGCTGATCACAGCAAGGCCGCCGGTTACGGGGATGCCGGTAAACCGGATGACGTCCGGTGAGGCGCCATTTGGGGTCGCGTTGGCTTCCTCGATGGCGGCGCGCAGCGAACATCGCCCGAGAAAGGTCAGGCACATGCCGTCGCCGGGCACGAGGTCGCGGGCGGACCCTGTCGTGTTGACTTCGAACAGGGCCTGTGCCGCGGCGGGCTGGGGCGCCTGTACCAGGCACCAGAATGTGAAGAGGAGAATCGGGAAACGGGTGTCGAGACCGCGTTTGCTGGAAGATGTAAACGCCATGGGGATGTGCCGTCAGGTGAAGGATGGATGGCACGTCGCCGGCGCTCCGGCGACGTGCCGGGACTCAATGCGTGCGGACGAGTTTGTGTGTTTCGGAGCCCCGTCCGCCCTCGATACGGAGCAGGTAGACCCCCGCCGGCAGCTCGCCGGCATCGATGCGGAACGTGGCGGGCGAGCCGGCCGGCAGCCGGCCGTCGTAGACGGAGCGCACTTCGCGGCCGAGCAGGTCGAAGAGGCGCGCCCGAACCGGCCCGTCATCCGCCGGTGTGATCGTGAACGAGGTCTCGCTGCTGAAGGGGTTGGGGTAGGGCGCTTCGATGCGGAAGGCAGGGGCGGGCAGCGCGTCCTCGATGGCCGTCGGGACGTTCGGTACGCCGATGATGAACGCGGCGCCCTGGGCGTCGAGCGTCCCGTCGTTGTCGGGCGCGCCGGCCAGCATCACCCCATCGTCGATAGCGACGGCGTGACCGTATTTGCCGCCCACCGTCGCCTCGTCCGGCACGAAGCCGGCGCTCTCGGTCCAGACGTCCGTCGTGCCGTCGTAGTCGAAGAGGTAGGTCTTGCCGGTGCTTCCCTCGCCAGACGCAAACCAGTTATCGGCGCCGACCATGATCTGGCCCTCGGTGATCGCCACGCTGGAGCCGAACAGGAAAAATCCCTGGCCGGCCAGGGCGGTCAGCTTGCTGTGAAAGGACCATACCCCGAGATCGTAGTGGTACACGTACGCGGCGCCGGCGCCGCCGCCCAGCTCGTTGTTTAGCGCGGCGCCGGCGACCACCCAGTCGCCCTTGATCCCCACCGAGACGCCGAGCCCCGCGAGGTTGTTGGAGTCCTCCGCGAACAGATCAGCGCGTTCGCGCCATTGCCCGTCGATGGATTCGTAGATGTACACCTTGCCGGCCTGGTTCGAAATGCCGTCCGGCGCGCTGAGGGCGCCCACCACGATGCGGCGCCCGTCGATCGCCACCGAATACCCGAACATGGCCTGAGGCGAGGCGTCGGACGCCGTCAGTGTCGCCTCGTAGCTCCAGCTGCCGTTGCTGTGCCGGTAGACGAACACCTGTCCCGTCGCATCGGCCGCTGGGGCGCCCACGACGGCGATGTCGCCGGAGAGCGCCACCGCGTAGCTGAAATCTTCGCCGCTCGATGCCGTTGGGGACGTCAACACGGCTTCTTGTGCCCATCCGCCGGCCCCATGCCGGAAGACATACACGTCGCCGGAGTTTGTGCCGGCCTCGTCGCCGAAACGCTCGCCGACCAGGATGGCGTCGCCGGAAACGGCTACGCTCCAGCCGAACCAGTTGAGGTTGGTTGGCGTGGTCGCCCGCAACCGAGCCTCCTCGGACCAGACGCCGTTGCCATACCGGTACACGTAGGCGGCGCCGGCCTCCAGGGGCACGGAAGCCCCATCGCGGAACGCTCCGACGACCGCCACGTCGCCGTCGAGGCCAACGGAATAGCCGTAATCCTGGTCGGCGTTCGTGTTGGAGGGAATCAACTGGGCGTAGGCCGGCGCCTGACCGAGAAGTGTTGCCGGCGTGAGCGCGAAAAGCACGAGCGATACGATGCTCAGTAATCGAAGGTGATGGGACATGACGCGTATGGGATCGTGGATCGGAATACCAGAGCCCGTGCAGGCTCTTTCTATCCACTGGCGACAGGAATCGACGGATGTGGCCAGTCCATGGCGGATCGCCTGACGCGAGGTCATGACGGGATTGTGCGTTCGATCCCGCAAATAATGTATCTTTCAACCGGGAGTATCCGCCCACTTATCCGGATCCCTGAGATGCACGAACCTGGAATCGTGACGAACTGTCTGCGCCGGCTGCGTCAGGGCGATGCGTCCGCCCTCGACGACATGATGCCGGTGATGTACGACCAACTCCACGAGATCGCCCGGATGCGTCTGCGCCGGGAACGGCCCAGCCATACCCTGGGCGCCACGGCGCTGGTGAACGAGGTCTACCTCAAGCTGGTCGACCATCGTCTGCTCGACCTCGACGACCGCAACGACTTCATGGCCGTCGCGAGCCGGATCATGCGCAACATCCTCGTCGACTACGCCCGCACCCGCAACCGCCTCAAGCGGGGCGGGGGCCAGGCGCCGGTGCCGCTCGACGACGTATCGGCCTTCCTGTCGGATCGAGAGGCGGAGGAAGTGCTCGTGCTGGACGCCGCGCTGGAACGCCTCCGGCTGTCGGACGAGCGCGCCGCGGATGTCGTCCAGTACCGGTTCTTCGGCGGCCTCACGCTCGACGAAACCGCGGACGCCATGGGGATCTCGAAACGGAGCGTCCAGCGCGTATGGATGTTCGCGCGCGCCTGGCTCCGCAAGGAGATCGCGGGGGAGATCTCGCTGTAGGTCCGCCCCCCGATGTTGTGCATCGGGGGGCGGACCTACAGGCTCAATGATCGAGGTAGCAGGTTCAATGGAGTACCCACCTTAACCCTCGATCCTTGATCCTTGAACTCCCCTTGTCCACTCCCGGCCGGCGATGTCGCCAGAAGAGTACATCCCCCTCCACACCACACCGTTGACGCCATGGATCCGCATCGTTGGAACAGGCTCGAACAGCTTTTTTTCGCAGCGCAGGAGCGTGACCCGGCCGAGCGCGCCGCGTTTCTGGATGACGCCTGCGCCGACGACCCGGAGCTGCGCCAGGAGCTCGCGTCGATGCTCGCGGCCGAGGAAGACGGCATGGCGCTGGCCCTGGAAAGCCGGCTGCTGTCCGACGAGGGCGACGACGATCGGGTGACCGATCTCACGGGCGCCCACATCGGCCCGTATCGGCTGGAAAAGCTGATCGGCGAGGGCGGCATGGGGGACGTCTACCTCGCGCGGCGCGACGACGACCAGTACGATCAGCAGGTGGCGCTCAAGCTCATCCGGCCGGGGTACCGGAACAGCGAGCTCATCGCCCGTTTCCGGGTGGAACGCCAGGTGCTTGCCCGGCTCAACCATCCGAACATCACCCAGCTGCTCGACGGCGGCATGGACAGCGAGGGCCGGCCGTATCTCGTGATGCAGTACGTGGACGGCGTCCCCATCACCGAGTTCTGCGACAAGCGCATGCTCTCGATCGACGATCGGCTGCGGCTGTTCCGGACCGTCTGCGCCGCCGTCCAGTACGCCCACGCCAACCTGGTCGTCCATCGGGATCTCAAGCCGTCGAACATCCTCGTGACGGAGGACGGACGGGTCAAGCTCCTCGATTTCGGTATCGCCAAGCTGCTCGATCCGGAGTGGGACTTCTCGGTGGCGGTCACCCGCTCGCATGTGCGGCTGATGACGCCGGAATACGCGGCCCCCGAACAGGTGCGGGGCGATGCGATTACGACGGCCACCGATGTGTATGCGCTGGGCGTGCTGCTGTATGAGATCCTCACCGGCCGGCGGCCGTACCGGCTCGGCAAACGGGTCCAGGCGGAGATCGAGCGGGCCATCTGCGAGGAGGCGCCGATCCGCCCCAGCACCGCCGTCACGGAGGCCGCGGAAGCCGACCGCGCGAAACCCGCCACGACGCCCGAGGCGCTCAGCCGCGCGAGACGCACCGAGCTGAGCCGGCTCAAGCGCGTGCTCCAGGGCGATCTGGACAACATCGTGATGATGGCGCTGCGCAAGGAGCCGGATCGCCGCTACGGCTCGGTCGATCAGTTTTCGCAGGATATCCGCCGCTACCTCAGCGGCCGGCCCGTCGCCGCGCAGAAGGACACGGCCGGCTATCGCCTGCGCAAGTTCGTCCGCCGCAACCGGACGGCCGTCGTGGCGGTCGCCGGCGTCTTCGCGCTGATCCTGGGGTTCGGCGTCGCCATGTCGATCCAGGCGGATAAGCTGGCGATCGAGCGCGACCGGGCGCGGCTCGAAGCCGAAAAGGCCGTCCAGGTCGCCGGATTCCTCGAAGACCTCTTCACGGCGCCGGACCCGTTCGCCACGGCCTCGACGCGGCGGGATACGCTGCGCATCCGCGATTTTCTGGCCCAGGGGGCCGACAAGGTGCGCGAGGAGCTGGCGAGCCAGCCGGCGGTGCAGGCCAAGCTGCTCAATGTCCTCGGCGCCGTATATAAATCGCTGGGTCAGTTCGACGTCGCCCGCCAGCTCATGGAGGAAGGGCTCGCCATCCGGCAGGAGACGCCCGGCGACAACCGGATCGACCTGGCCGAAAGCCAGACGTCGCTGGGCCTGCTGTTCAAGGAGACGGGCGACTATGCGCCGGCCGAGTCGCTGCTGGTCGAGGCGGTGGCCCTCCGGCGCGCCCTGCTGCCCCCCGGCGACCCCGGCATCGCGGAGAGCATCAACGCCCTCGCCACGGTCCTGCACGACAAGGGGGATTTCAAGGAGGCCGAATCGCTGTACCGCGAGGCGCTCGCGCTGCACCAGGCCGTGCTGGATTCCGAAGACTTCGCGGTGACGACGGATCTGAACAACCTCGCCACGCTGCTCTATCAGCAGGGCAACTACGATGAGGCGGAGCCGTTTTTCCGGCAGATACTGGATATCCGCCGGCGCACGCTGGGGGACATGCACCCGGATGTCGCCGGCTCGATGTCGAACCTCGCCGTGATCCTGCAACAGACCGGCCGGTATGACGAGGCGGAACCCCTCTACCGGGAGGCGCTCGCCATCCGGGAGCAGACGCTGGGCAGCGACCATCCCGATGTCGCCGCCGGCCTGCATAACCTGGCGGCGGTGCTCAAGGCCAAAGGCGACTACGACGCCGCGGAGCCGCTGTATCGCCGTTCCCTGGCGATGCAGCGGGCCTTTTACGGCGATGTACATCCCGCGGTGGCGGTCGGCCAGCACAACCTGGCGTCGCTGCTGAAAGAAATCGGCCAGTACGACGAAGCCCGGCTCCTTTTCTTCGAATCGCTGGCCGTCAAGCGCAAGGTCTTCGGCGACGTGCATCCCTCTGTCGCGGCGACGCTGAACAACCTGGGCGACCTGCTCAAGGAGCAGGGCGACCTGGCCGGCGCCGAGCCCATCCTCCGCGAGGCGCTGGCGATCAACCGCCAGTTGCTCAAGCCGGACCACCCCCGCCTCGGGATCACCCTCGAAACCCTGGGGGATCTCCTCCATCGGCTCGGCAACGACGGCGAAGCGGAACCGCTGCTCGTCGAGTCGATGACCATCATGCGCAAGACGCTGCCTGACGACGACAAACGGGTGAGGAAGGTGGCCGGCACGCTGGTGGAGATCTACGATCGCGCGGGCGCCGACGCGAAGGCCGAGCCGTATCGTGCGCTTCTGGCGCAGGCCGGCACCAACGGTTAGTACGGTGTTTTCCTTCGGAAAAGTGCGTACCATGGATGCTGCTCCAACGCCTTTCCGAAGATTCCCCGCTGCAACATGTCCGCACCCACGCTTGCATTCCGCGCAATCTGCCTGCTACTCCTCTTCCTGCCGGCCGCCGGCTGCACGCCGCCGGGCGGAGAGCCGGCCGCGCCGGCTTCCGTCGCCACGACGCTCGTGCTGCGCCAGGACGAAGCCGCCGGCACCATCAGCGTCTTCCGGGCCGGCGGCGGCACGCCCATCCTCACCCAGAACGCCCGCCCCGACTTCCGCCCCTATCTCCACCCGATGGCAGCGCCCGACGGCAACGGCGTCCTCACCGAATTCAGCCCGGAGCATCACCGGCACCAGACCGGCCTCTACTGGGGCTTCACCCGCGTAAACGGACGGGATTATTTCCATCATCCGGAGGGCGATTACTGGCGCCGCGTGTCCGCCGAGGTGCTGATCCCCGAAGGGCCGCACGTGCAGTGGCGCACGGTGTACGATCTCCTGGGCGAGGACGGCGGCGTCGTGCTCACCGAGACGCAGACCTGGGCGATGCAGGAAGTCGACGGCCGCTATGTGCTCGACCTCGAATGGCAGGGCACCGGGCGCACCGACGTCACGATCGGCGAATACGACTACGGCGGTCTTTTCATCCGCATGCCGTGGAAGGAGGGCATCGAGGGGCGCGTGGTCAACGCGGCACGGCAGCAGAACGCGCGCGCCGAGGGGCAGCGCGCCATGTGGGTGGATCTGGGGATGAAGGTCGACGGCCGCGACGACATGGCGCATATCGCCGTCTTCGATCATCCCGACAACGCCGGCTTCCCCCAGCCGTGGCGCGTCGACGACCAGCTCGGCGTCGGGCCCGTGCGGGCGCGGATGGGCGACTGGACGATCCCCGCCGGCCACACCGAGACCATCCGGCATGAACTGCTCGTGTACACCGGCGAGATGAGCGACATCGCGCTCACCCAGGCCTGGCAAACCTATAGCGGCGACGAGGGGATGTATTCAACCGCCTCCCTCTGGGGCATCGCCCAGCAGGAAGGGCTCGACGCGGAGTTCCTGACGCCGCAGCGGGCCGTCGAGGAGATGACGATACCGGAAGGCTATACCGTCAACCCCTGGGCCGCCGAGCCGATGATCACCCAGCCGATGGCCTTCGCGTGGGACGATCGCGGCCGGATGTGGGTCGCCGAAAACCGCGACTACGAATCCCGCGGCTCCGGCTTCTCCAACTCGGGCGACAGCCGCATCCTCATCATCGAAGATACCGATCACGATGGCGTGGCCGACAGCCGGAAGGTGTTTCTGGAAGGCATCCCGTTCCCGTCCGCCATCGCTGTCGGCTTCGACGGCCTCTTCCTGGGCGCGCCACCCAACCTGCTCTTTGTGCCGGACCGCGACCGCGACGACCGGGCCGATGAAGACGACATCGAGATCCTCCTGACGGGATGGGGCATCCGCGACCGGCACGAGACGATCAACAGCCTGCACTGGGGGCCAGATGGCTGGCTCTACGGGCTCGAAGGGTTCGCCACGCCGTCGAAGATCCGCAAGCCCGACGGGAACGACCGGCTCTACCGACACGGCGAGCCGTTTCCGGACGATCTGCTGGAACGCGACGGCGTCGACATCGACGGCGGGGTGTGGCGCTACCATCCGGTGAAGGACCGGTTCGAGGTCGTCGCGCACGGATTCAGCAACCCCTGGGGGATCGACTACGACGCGAAGGGGCAGCTTTTCATCAGCGCGTGCGTCATCCCGCACATGTTTCACGTGATCCCGGGCGGGATCTACCAGCGCCAGGGCGGCCGGCACTTCAATCCCTATGTCTACAGCGACATCCAGACCATCGTCGACCACCGCCACCGCTCGGCCCACGGCGGCGCGCGGATCTATCAGTCGGACGCCTTCCCTGAGGAGCAGCGCGGCCGGCTCTTCATGGCCAACATCCACGAACACGCCGTCCTGACCGACATCCTCACCCCGAAAGGCTCCGGTTTCGTGGCCAGCCACGGCGAGGACTTCCTGCTCGCGAACAACGCGCAGTGGATCGGCTTCAGCATGGAGATCGGTCCGGGAGGCGACGTGTACGTGCTCGACTGGCACGATGCCGACATCTGCGGCAAGGACGTCCTCGACAAGGACACCGGCCGCATCTTCCGCATCGCCCCCGAAGCATCCCTCGCGGAGCCGTGGGAAGGGCGGTATGACGACCTGGGCGAGAAATCGGACCTCGACCTCGTGCGGCTCCAGCGCAGCCCGAGCGACTGGCACGCCCGCCGCGCCCGCGTCATCCTCGAGTACCGCGCCTCGCAACGCCCGCTCGGCGAGGCGGCGCAGTCGGCCCTGGCCTCGATCTACGACGACGAGTCCAACGCGGATCATCGCCTGCGCGCGTTGTGGACGCTCCACGTGACCGGCCTCGCCACGCCCGACCTGCTCAAGGAAGCCCTGGAGGATCGCGACGAATACGTCCGCGCCTGGGCGATTCAGCTGCTTACCGAAGATGGAACGCCGGACAGCGAGGCGCTGAACCAGTTCATGCGGATGGGCCGGCTTGACCGGTCGCCGGTGGTGCGCAAATACCTCGCGGCGGCCCTGCAGCGTATCGATCTGGCGTCGCGCTGGGATATGGCCCGCGGCCTCGTGCAGCAGGCACAGGATGCCGGCGACGCCAACATCCCGCTCATGTTGTGGTTCGGGATCGAGCCGCTGGTGCCGAGCGATCCCGCGCGCGCGATGGAGCTCGCCGGCCTCGCGAAGATCCCCCTGATCGCCGAATACATCGCCCGCCGCGCGGCGGACGGCAACCTGTTCGAGCCGCTGTTCGACGGCCTGGAGGCCAACGCCTCGGCGCGTCCGGCGATGCTGAAAGGGCTCCGCGACGCGCTTGAAGGCCGCGCCGACGTCGACACGCCGGCCGGATGGGCCGAGCTGTATCCCCGACTGCAGAAACAGGCGGACGCCGCGCCGCTCGCGCTCGAAGTGGCCCAGCTCTTCGGCGACGCCGAGGCGGTGCAGGCCATGCTCGCTTCGTTATCCGACCCCTCCGCGCCGGCGGACCAGCGGCAGAACGCCATCGCGGGCCTCGCCGGCCGGCAACGGCCCGAACTGGCGCCGGAAATCGGCCGGCTCATGGACGACCCCGCCCTGCGCATCCAGGCGATCCGCGCCGTCGGGGCCTACGACGACGGCGCGCTCAGCCAGATGCTGCTCCAGCGCTACCCCGGGTTCGACGCGGCGGAAAAAGCCGAAGCGCTCCGGGCGTTCGCCTCGCGCCCCGTGCACGGCCGCGTCCTCACCGAGGCGTTGAAGTTGGGCACGGTGCCCAGGGCCGAGGTGCCGGCGTATATCGCCCGGCAGCTGCGCCGCGTGGTGGGCAACGGGTTTGTAGAAGTCTGGGGTCCGATCGACGACCTCGCGCTGCGCAACGAGGCGGCCTACCGGAAGTACCGCGCGCTGCTGACCGACCAGGCGCTGGCCGGCGCGCATCCGGATCGCGGCGAGGCCGTCTTCCAGCGCACCTGCGGCGCGTGCCACGCGATCAACGGCGCGGGGGGCGCCGTCGGGCCAGACCTGACGGGCTCCAATCGCACGAATATCGACTACCTGCTCGATAACATCATCAACCCGAGCGAGGTCATCCAGGACGACTACCGGATGGTGATCGTCACGACGCACGACGGGCGGACCTACATGGGCAACCTTACCGGCGAAACCGAGCGCGCGGTCACCCTCCGCGTGGTCGGCCAGGATGCCGTGGTCGTCGACCGCTCGGCCATCCAGTCGATCGAAACCTCCACCGCCTCGCTGATGCCGGAAGGACTGCTGGATACCCTCACGGATGCGGAAGTGCTCGATCTGATCGCGTTCCTGATGAGAGTCAAGGCTTAAGGTTCGAGGTTCAAGGTTCAAGGGAAAAACACGTTGAACCTCGAACTTCGAACCTTGAACCTCAAACCTCAAACCTTCATGGGCCAGACCGCGGCCATGATGAGCACCTCCAGCAGCCCGACCACCCCGATGGTGGCCAGGGTGACTGTCCAGGTCTGCAGGGTTTCGCGTTCGGTGAGGCCGCTCATGCGGGCCACGACCCAGAAGCCGCTGTCGTTCATCCACGTCACCACCATGGCGCCGAAGCCGATGGCGAGCAGGATGTAGATGGGATGGTAGGGCAGGTCGGCGCCGTTCCCGATCAGCGCGAACATGATGCTGGAGGTTGTGATCATCGACACCGTCCCCGACCCCTGGGCGATTTTCATCACCGCCGCGATGAGCCACGCGAGGAGGATGTAGCTGACCGGCAGGTCGGCCGTGGCCCACTGGATGGCGTCGCCGATGCCGGAGAGTTTGATCATCGCCCCGAACGCGCCGCCGGCGCAGGTGATCAGGATGATCACGCCGGCCACCTGCAACGGCTCGCCCATCGCTCCTCCTACCTCGCGAATCCCCCAGCCCTTCCGCCGGGCCCAGAGCCAGAGCGAAATCACCGTGCCGACAAACATCGCCACGTTCTTGTTGCCGGCAAAGGCGATCGCCGGCACGTCCGTCCCCATCGCCGTCGCCACGGTCGCCGAGCTGATGAGGAGGACCGGCAGCACCACCGGCGCCAGCGACAGGAGGAGTCCGGGCGTCCACCCGTCCTCCCGCGGCCGGGGTTCCAGCGCGACGAGTCCGGACGGCTGGAAGGTGACGCCGAGTTTGCGGTTGATGCGGGCGCCCATGGCATAGGCGGCGATGCCGGGCAGGATGCCGGCGGCCAGGCCGGCCATGATCGTCACCCCGAGGTCGACGCCCAGCGTCTCCGACATGATGAGCGGGCCCGGCGTAGGCGGCACCAGGTGGTGGGTGACGGCGGCGCCGCCGGCGACGGCCATCACGAGCAGGATGTAGTCCTTGCCCGTCCGCATCCGCAGCGCGAGCACGAGGGGGAGGAGGAGGAAAAAGACCGTGTCGAAAAACACGGGGATGCTGATGATGAAGCCGCTCGCGAACAGCGCGATGGCGGCCCGCGACTCGCCCATCGCGCCGACCAGGGAGTTGACGATCCGGTCCGCCGCCCCGCTTTCGAGCATCGCCGTGCCGATGATGGCCGCGAGCGCGATGACAAAGGTGATCTGGCCGGCGACCACCCCGAATTCCCGCATCGGGATCTCCACCGCCCGCACGATGTGCGCCAGCGAAGCGTCGCCCGGCAGCGTATGGCTCAGCAGCCCCACGCACACCGCCGCGAGCATCAGCGCCAGAAACGCATGGATGCGGGCGACCGCGATCAGGTACACGACAAAGGCGATCCCGAGGATCAGCACGACAAAAGGCCAGTAGGGCGCGGCGGTCATGGGATTAGGGATTACAGATTAGCGATTTCCGATTTCCGATGTGACGTTATGCACGGTAGCGAGGCGATCTATGGATACGGGATACACGATGCAGGATGTTTACCGAAAAACCGTGTGTTTATCGTGATCCTGCATCCTGCATCCCTGTGCCCTCCATCGGAAGACCTGAGGCTATGGTGCGTATGATCGGTCACAATATTCGATGTACGATCTACCATACCGATCACCCCCAGTCCATTGGTGCCGGCGGGGAGATCAGGTCCAGGTTCGGGTTGCGGCGCACCTCGTCCAGCATCGGTTCGGAGACGTGGATCTCCGAGATGTGGAGCGTGTCCTGGATGCGGACGATGCGGGCGCGCTCCGGTTTGACGCGGAGGAGGGTTTTCACGGCGAGGCGCACCGCGTCGTCGGCGGTGTCCATCACGATGGGGATGGCGCCGCCGTCGAGGTAGGCGCTCGTGATCACGTTCGCGTAGGTCGTGCTGAAGTCGATCCGGTTGAGCAGCCGGCGGGTGATGACATCGGCCTGCCCGACGCCGGTGGCATTGCCGTGCGTCTGGTCGGTGAGGTCGAGCAAAACCACTTTTTGCACCCGGGGCCGGTCGAAGCCGGTGACGCCGCGGCTGTTGCGGCCGGCGACGTTGGGATCGAACCCGGAGCCGCTGATTTCCTTGCCTATCCGGTCGATCACCAGCACGTCGATCTCCTCGAAGAGGAGACGCGGCATCTGGTCGTTGGCGAGGGCCTGGAGTTCGACTTCCCGGTCCAGCAAGCGCTCGGGCAGGATGGCCTCGACGTGCGCCGTGTGTTCATAGGCGTCCTCGACGAGCGCGACGCCGAAGAGGAACGGGATCCGCTCCATCAGCGCCGCGGCGGCACGGGGCAACACCTCCGCGAACCGGTCCATCCCGTGGTCCGTGTGCATGATGGTGGCTCCCGCGATCTTCCCCATCCCGATCACCATCATCTTGATGACCCCGCTCTGGATGGGGCCGCGCACGGTGGTGTGCGGCTTGACCCGGTTGATGAGCACGACGCCGTCGGCTTCGTGGGCGTGGCGATCCATGTGGAGCGGGGTGCCGTCAGCCATGCGGACGATCTCGACGGTATCCATCGTCGCCCGAATCGGCGCGCCGACGCGGGCTTCGGTGATGCCGTAGTCGGCGAGCACCTGCGTCTGGCCGGCGGCGGTGGCGCCGCCGTGGCTGCCCATGGCGGGGAAAATGAAGGGGTTCGCGCCGGCCTCCTTGATGGCCGCCACCAGCGCGCCGACGGCCGCTTCCAGGTTGGATATGCCCCGGCTGCCTACGCCGACGGCGATGGAAGCGCCGGGGGTGATGCGGCTGCGGATGGCCGGCGACAGCACTTCGGACCGTACGGCGGCGGCCACATCGGGCAGCTCGCGGGCCTCGAACGTTTGCCGTACGCGGGCCATGGCGGGGATGGGGATCGCGAGACCGCCCGAGATGGTGAGGCGTGACGTATCGAACATGGGAGCGCTTTGGTGGGAGAGCCGGCAGGTGAGGGCTGAGGGCCAAGATACGATTCCCGAGGAAATCGACCGACATATCGTGCGCCGGCGCCTGCGCCAAAAGCATCCCGTGGATACGCCTAAGGTTACGTAAGTGAATGCCTAAATAACCACGCCGGCGTGGGGGAGGCGTGCCGTTATTTGTAGGTAGCTGTTCATTTGTGCTCCCGGAGCCGTCGGGCTGTAGCGGAGGCAGGGCTTTTCGTTTAGTTCCCACCAGCAGGCGCTGCGTCGCTCGACGCGTTGCGCCGGCTTGCACATCTCGTGGGTACTCAGGCATGCCTTCCGCCCGATTCGATACGCGCCGCATGGCTCCCGTGGGGCTGCGTGGCCGGGTGCTTCCCCTCGCAAACACATCCACATCGAGTCTTCTACGGAAACCATGATCCTTTCCAACGGAAGTATCCTGAACGGTCGGTATACCATCCAGAGCGTCGTAGGCGACGTAGGTCCCTACGATGTCAATTACCTGGCCTGGGATCTGAAAACGGAGCGTGAGGCGGTCGTACGCGAGTATTACCCGCTGCACCTCGCCAAGCGCTCCCGCGACGGCGCCAACCTGGAGGTGAGCAACCCCAGGCTCTTCGAGTACGGCCTCGGCGCCTACCTGGCGGAAGGAGCCCTGCTGATGGAGGTCAACCACCCGCGCGTCGTATCGTGCACCGACCAGTTCAAGCAGAATGGGACGGTTTACCGCGTGAGCGACTACGTCTCCGGCGCCTCGCTGTCGGCCTACATCCGCCAGCATCAGGGGCGGATCGCCGAGGAAGACGCGCTGGGCGTGATCCGCAGCGTGCTCGGTGCGCTCGATGTGTGCCACGCGCGCCGGCTGTTCCATGCGGGCATCACGCCGAAATCCATCTACATGACCATGAGCGGCCAGCCGGTGCTGCTCGGGTTCCAGGCCGCGCGCTTCAAGCTGGCGCGCCGCTGCGAGACGCTCGCCGAAGCGATCCACGCCGGCTTCTCCGCGCCGGAGCTTTCGGGCAACGACGCGCCGGACGGACCCTGGTGGGACGTCTACGGATGCTCCGCCACGCTGCTCTACATGCTTTCCGGCCGCGTGCCGCCCGCCCTGGCGATGGCCTCGGAAGCCGGCCGCATCCAGACGGCGCTGCACCGGGCTTCCGGCATATCCAACGAGTTGAGGAGCGTCCTGGAGATGGGGCTGGCCTATCACCCGGCGGATCGGCCCTCGTCGGCCGCCGCGTTCAACGCGTTGCTTGGCGAGGTCGTCGAGACGACGTCGCGCCGGCTGCGCGCCAACGCGTCGCGCCCGGTGCTGCATGTCGGTGTCGATCTCGAGGAAGCAAGCAGCGACGCCATCTGGCACAGCGATGTCGAAATCGTGGCCACCACGCCGGCCGCCCCCGCCGCCCCCGTCGAGCACATGGAAACCACCAGCCCCGTCCGATCCGCAAAACAAGAGGGGGAAAGGCCCATGCAACGTGAATCTTCAGAAATCGTCCCCACCACGCCCACCTATGTCGCCTCGAACGGCCACGAGCGCGTGAGTGCGCGGGCGTCCGACGCGGCCCCGGGTCGTGAAAAAGAGCTCGAACAGCTCGTCGTGAAAATGGTGAAGTGGCAGCAGGTGTTCGTGGGGAGCATCCTGGCTGTGGTGTTCCTGGCGATGATCGGCGTCATCGGCGGTGTGTTTTTCGCCCCGGGCATCTCGCAGCGTTTCCTGTCTCAGGAGCCGGTTCCGGGCCCGTCCGCCCAGGCGCAGGCGGCCGTCGAGCCGGCGCCGGCGGCTATCGCGCCGATCGTGGCGCCCGCGCTGCCGGCGGTGGACACGCTGGTCGAGGCGTCGGCCGAGGCGGTGCCGGACGAGGTCATCGACCTCCCCGAACCGCCTATCGCCGCCGTCGACCGCGAAGACGAGCCGGCCCGCACCGAGCCTGCCCGCAACGAGGCGACCCGCAACGAGTCGACCCGCAACGAGGCGACCCGCAACGAGTCGAGCCCTACCCGGCGTGAGCCCGAGCCGGCCTCCGATCCCGCGCCCGAGCAAACCGGGTCTCGCCCCGAGCCGGTCGAGGCGCCTCCTCCCGTGCGCCGCGAGGAGCTGACGTCCGCCGCCGCCACGCCGCCTGAGCCCGAAGCGACGCCGGCGCCGGCGCAAGCCGACTCCATCCCGGTTCCGCCGCAGCTGACCCCGGAACAGCTGGCCGCCGAGATCCGGAACGAGCAGTTCAACTACTACCGGGCCCAGGGCGACAGCCTCATCCGTCTCGGATTCCACGCCGCCGCGCTGCACCTGTATCAGTCGGCCCAGCGCATCAAGCCCATGGATACCTATGTGGCGGACCAGCTGGCCCGCATCGAAGCGAAGCTGAAGGACGATGTCCGGCAGCAGGAGATTGCCGATTCGCTCAAGGTGCGCATCGGCAAGGTGACGGACGGCGAAGGCTACTTCGTCGCCCCGGACACCCCGATCGCGGTGATCGGCGAGGCGGACGTGCGGCGCAACATCAAATATCCATTCGCGGCGTCGAGCGCCGGCATCACGGGGCGCGTGACCGTCCAGTACCTGGTGGATGCCAACGGCCGTTTTGTGACGGCGCGCGTCCTCAACGGGATCGGGGCCGGGTGCGATGAGGAAGTCGTCCGCGCGCTGCAGGGCGCCCGGTTCACGCCGGCGACCTTCAACGGCCAGGCCGTCACGGCGTGGGGGCGGTTCAGCGTGGTGTTCGGCCGGCGGTAAAAGAAGGTGCGTCTGCTAGCGGAGCGCGATGACGCGTCCGGTGGCGCGGCCCGTACCGCTTTCCAGGACGTAGAGATACATGCCGGACCGGACTTCCTGGCGGGCCTGGTTCAACCCGTCCCACGTCACGGTGTGGTACCCGCGCGCCGTCGACTGTTCCGACAGGAGGGTGGCCACTTCCTTGCCCAGGAGGTCGAAGACCTTGAGCGTCACGACATCGTCGGCGGGTAGCGCAAAACGGATCGTGGTCGACGAACGGAACGGGTTGGGGTAACTTTCCAGCACGAGATCCTGCGGCAATTCGGCGGCGGCGTCGAGTGCCGGCGAAAGCGCCGCGGCCTCGCCGACGAGCAGGCTGAACCGGTCTGCATAGGCCTCCACGGACCCCGTGACCACGTAGTTCGGCGTTTCGCGCAGGTTGAGGGTCGTTTTTTCCAGATGGTCGATCAGCCACACCTCCTGGTCGGCCGGCACATCAGCCACCCCGTCGAAGGTAAGCGTGATCGGCGAATCGACGGAGGCGCTCAACTCGAACGTCCACACGGCGCGGCTGCCTTCATAGGGGCGCGCATCGGTCGTGAAGCGGCGGAACGGGACAGACCAGTCGGCATGCCCGAAATAGACGGAGACATAGTCCCCGATGACAGGCGCTTCCGGTCGGTCGAGAGCGTCCCACTGCGGGCTCGACGTGGAAGCAAGTACGGCGGCATTGTCGGTGTCCGACGCGCCTTCCGCCTGGGCGAGGATGCGGATCTGCCAGTCGATCCGTCCGGTCTCATCCACGGCCGCTTCCGCTTCACGGGGCGTTGCGCTCGTCCGCGCGAGGATGTCGGCTCCGAACGGTGCCACGAGCAATTGATCGGAATCGACGGCCGCCACGGCGTAGCCGCTGAAGGGTTGAAGCGCACCGGTGTGCGCCCCCCAGCTCCCGTTGAACGCCCGAATATCGAGCGTGCCGCCAGAGGCGAGGCGCACCTGTTGCCGGCCCACCGGAAAGTTGAACGGCGTGCCCACGAAGGTCCATCCCGGGTTGAGGGGGATGGCGTATTCGCCGGCGATGGACACCGATGTGGCCGGCCCGGTCGTGATCGAGCGACCGGCTTCGCTGCTGGCGAGCCAGAAGGCGGCGCCGGGCGTCATCGAGCCGGAAGACGGAAATTCCGCGTACGTTTGATCGGCGCGGAGCCCGAAAAGGCGCCAGGACGCCGGGTCATAGGCACCGAGGTCGTCCTCCAAGAGGGTGCCTGGCGAGGCGTTGCTCACGGTCACCGGGATCGACACGAGCCGATAGGCCGATTCGCCGGTGCCGTTCACGGCAAGCGGCTGCGAGAGGCCTTCAGCGTCGGTCACGGCGACGTTGAAATCAGGCGTGTTAGAGGTCGCCCCCGTCTGGTCGGCCGCGCCGATGGCGTAGCGTAGACCGCGCAGATCAACATTGGCCGACGGGACGACGACCTGCCACTGATTTCCACCGACATTGGTCATGTTCAGGATCGGCGGCGTGGTCGTGGTGCCGCCGGGGGCATACGCCAGCAGGGCGACCGAAATGGGTGCGCTGCCCGTGATCGATGCGCTGATCGTCAGGTCCTCGCCGGCTGGCGCCGTCGTGATCGGGGTATGCGTGATCACCGGCGGTGCGCTGACGGCGGCGTCGTATTGCACGATGGCTTCGAGCCACATCAGCCAGCCGTTATTGGCCTCGGAAAACCAGGAGGTGGACATATTGATCCAACCGCCGCCGCTGAGCTGTTCCCAGTCCTCCGAGACGAAACGCCCCAGGAAATCGGTCGACGCGATGGCGGCGCGCTCGTAATCGGCCGGCGTGTACGCACCGAAATCGACGACGACAAAAAACTCATCCGGGACATCGATAGGGGTGTCGAAGACGTGGATCGTCGTAAACGCGGGGGTGTTCAGATCCTCGTCCGCATCGACGAACGCGAAGCTGAAGATCTGCCCGCCGAGCAGGGTCCCCGGGCCGCCCGTGGTGCCATCTACATCGAAAATCTCGATGGCGTACTGTTCCGTGGTGACCTCGTTCGCTTTGTGAATGAAGGTGACGAAGACCTGCTCCACCGATCCGTTCCTGGCGCCGGCGGGGAGGGTGAGTCGGGTCGCCTTGCTCTGGTCCTCGAACGAGTTGGTGCCGTGGATCCAGCCTGTCGAACCGTCGACGAGCGCGCTCGATGGGACCCTGAACACCGTGTTGCTCCGCGTGAAGTTGCGCAGCGTGTCGCGCGCCATGCTCGTTTTGGGTGAGGCGCCCGCCGGCATGGGGGCGACGGGCGCGTGCGGGGTGGCGTATATCGTCGGGATGGCGCGGTCTCCGGCGCGTTTCTGAGCTTGCGCCGACGGGACGCAGAGGATCGAAAGGACGAGGAGGACGGCGAGGTGAAATCTAGGATTGGATAACATATGCACTGCTCGAATAACGGGGCCGGAGGCGGGAAACGGCAATCACTGGGGAAGGGCGGGCGGACTCGAGATGGGTTCGCCTCCGGAGCTTGATCCGTCGCCTTTGAGCAACAGATAGGCGAGGCCGCCAACGGCCCCCACGCCGAGCCCGGCCAGGACATATTTGCCCGCGCCTCCCCGGCTCCGTCGCGAGGTGACGACGGGTTGCGTGACTGGCGGCCGGGTCTGCGCCGGCTGCTCCGCCGGCGCGGCGGCCTGGGTCTCGGGGGTCAACGTGGTGTCGAGTTCCTGGCGAACCTCCTGGATGAGCGTAACGAAGTTCGGAGGATCCATCGCCGGGTCCGGCTCATAATCGGGTACGAGCGTCAGCAATCGACGCACGGATTCGCGGGCATCGACCTCCAGGCCTTTGCCGATGTAGCAGAGCCCCTTGAGGCGGTAGGCCGTCCGCCGCTCCGCTTCGGTGACGTCCGGCAGGGCCATGCAGCGGTCGAGCAGGGCGATGGTCTCATCAAATGCACCACGCGAGTAGGTCTGGTTGGCCTCGACGAGGAGGTCGCTGCAGCGTGCGTTTTGCGCCTCGGCCGTGGTCCAGCACATCAGGCAGAGCAGGGCCAGCAGCGTGGCGCGTGGGGTCATCGTATGGCGGATAAAGCGCGTCATATGGAGCATGTAGGGATTTCGAAAAAACGGAATGCCGTGGCGTCTCGGCGTCAGAAGAGACCGCTTACACCGAGCCCGAACGTGCCGTAGGACTCGTCCTCGACGCGTCGGCTGGCGTAGGTAACGTGGATCAGAATCCGGGTGCCGGCGGAGACGGGAATGCCGTAGCCGGCGCCGACGAGTACGCCGAGTCCCCAATCGGAGGAACTGTTGATGTCTTCGGAGGAATCGAGGACGAGCCGGGCGGGTCCGAGTTCGGCGCGGACAAAGGGGCCTTCACCGATACCTTTCTGGATGAAGTACATCGCGCTGGCGCCGACGGTGTAGGCGTTGATCTGCAGGGTGGCGGTTCCATCGTCGTAGCGGTCTCCCCAGGCGTTGATCGAAACCCCGACGATCGTCTGATCGCCCGCCGGCAGGTAGAAGCCGAGGAGGTCGAGCGAGATGCGCGTATTGTCCACTCCCAGGTCCTTGAGCCCGTCGAGCACGTCGCCGAGTTCGCCGGGATAGGAGATGAACGGCAGTCCAAGCCCCCAGTTCGTGTACCAGGATTCACGCTTATTGCGTCCGGCATAGCGGGTATTCGAGCGGAGCCGGGGTTGTGTGGTGCCCGCGGACGGCGGGCCGGCGGCGGGCTGCTCCGACAGCTCGGCACGGACGTCTTCGAGGAGCTGGACGAACGCCGGCGGGTCAAGAGCGGGGTCGACTTCGAAATTCGGACTTACTTCCAGGAGACGCTGTACGGCCTCACGGGCGTCGGACTCCAGCCCTTTTCCAATGTAGCTGAGGCCTTTGAGCCGGTAGGCGAGCCGGCGCGTGGATTCCGGCACGTCCGGCAGGGCCAGGCATTGGTCGACGTGCACGATCGTTTCGTCGAACCGACCGAGCGCGTATTCTTCCTGCGCCCGCTGCAGCGCATCGGTGCAATTGGCCGCCTGGGCATACGCCCGGGATGCAGGCAGTGCACTGCAGACCGTAAGCGCGAAGAGGGAGGCAAAACGAAGAAGGGATCTGAAGTTTCGATGCATCGTGCAGGCTTGTCGGGATTGACGACTCAATTCTCCGGGACCAGGGTAAATGCGATAGGCTCCTGGAGGTCTTCCTCCAGGGTGATCTTTTTGGGCTGGCCTTCCATGCGATAGCCCTCTTTGCGCACGGCGATGGTATGGTTGCCGGCCCGGAGGACGACGGGAAGGGGCGTGAATACGCCGGTACCGGTGCCGTCCACCACGATCTCTGCATTGGTGATGGGCGGCGTCGTAACGATGACCCGGTACATTTTCTGGAAATCGAAGAAAACATCCTGATGCTGGCCCGGGCGCAGCGTGACGACCTTGTCCCATTCGCCGAACGACGGGTGCATGGCATGCAGCCTGTAGGAGCCCGGACCCATCTCTTCCGCATACGGTACGCTCGACCCCGACATTTTCCGCACGTCGTTGATGTCGAGGGAGCCCCACGGATGGATGACCACCCGCAGTGACCCGTTCAGGGGTTGCAGGGTGGCTGTGAGGCTGGCTTGCCGCTGCGGCTGCAGGGTCCCGGAAAAGGGTTGATAGCCGTCGAGTTGCAGCTGCACCGGGTAGTTTCCGGCCGACACGCCGGGCATCTGGAGCGGCGTCGTTCCCCGCGACTTGCCGTCGAACAGCACGGTGGCGCCGGAGGGGGTGGATCGGATGTTGACCGTGTACGTCGTTTCGGTGCGGGTTGCCGGGACCTCCTGCGATGCGGGTTGCGGCGGCGTCGCGGCGGGCGAGCTAACCGGATCCGTGCCGGCGGGCCCGGCCAACTCGCTGCCCGATTCCCTGGTCGACTCACCGGCAGACTCGTTGGCCGGCGTCGGATCGTTTTCCTGCAGCGCCGTGTTCTCGTTGGTCGGCGGGGGCGTCTGGGCCGACGTATCCGCCCGGCGCGTCGGCGCGTCATCGTCCGGCCTGAAGAGGAACACCCCGAAACCGACGAGCGCGAGGAGGAGCACGCCGCCGAGGTAGCGTTTCATCCGGCCGCCGGGCGCCGCCGTCGCGGTGTGCTCGCCGGGCAACAGGGTATGGAGCTCCGGCTTCGGGGCCGCCTCGGGTTTGAGTCGGGCGGCCTTGGGCGCGGTGAAAATCATCGTTTTGTCGACGCCGACAGGGCGCTCCGCCGTCGGGCGGGCGGGTGGGGCGCCGGTGCTGCGCTCGAACTGCTCGATGGCCTCGCGCATCTCGCGGGCGCTCTGGTACCGCTGATCGGGATCCTTCTTGATCGCCCGCATGACGATCTCGACCAGCCCCGGCGGCATGTGCCGATTGAAGGTGTTCGGGGTGGGGATCTGTTCTTCGGCGACGGCTTTCAGGATCGAATAGGCCGAACTGCCGGCGTCGAAGGGCATGCGGCCGGCGAGCATCTGGTACAACGTCATACCGAGCGCGTACAGGTCGCCGCGATGGTCGACCTTGCTCAGGGCCTCCGACTGTTCGGGCGGCATGTAGTAGAGGGTCCCTCCCGTAACGCCCACGCGGGTCATCATGGAGGAACTTTCTTCCTGAATTTTAGCCAACCCGAAGTCGCTTATCTTCACATCCCCCCGCTCGGTCAATAAAATATTGTGCGGCTTGATATCGCGATGGATAATGTTCGCGTCGTGCGCGGCTTCGAGCGCCAGCAGGCTCTGCTTGATGATCGGGAGGGCCTGCTTGGGGGGGACGATGCCCTGGCGCTCGATGAGATGGCTCAGCGTCCCGCCGCCCACGTACTCCATGACGATGAAGAGGTGGGTCTCGACATGGCGAAAGGCGTAGACATTGACAATGTTGGCGTGCTGAAGCCGGCCGAGTACCCGGGCTTCCGATTTGAAACGCCAGAGGAACTCCTCGTTCGTCGCCACACCGGGGTTCATGACCTTCAACGCGACGACACGGTCCAGCGAGGTGTCGAGCGCTTTGTACACGATACCCATCCCGCCATGCCCCAACACGGCTTCTATGGCATAATTCTCGATGGACTGACCTATCATGGTACTACTAGACCAGGTATCCTCGTGTGGAAGTTCCTCGCGTGGCGTTTTTGCGCAGGGGGCATTTGCCGGGGAGTCGATCGGAGAGATCGCGCGGCAAGCGCAGAACCTACAGCATAGGACGCCTCGTGTTTCCGTCCGGGCTCGGTGACCGCGCTTTGCCACAACGTCAAGATAGGGCATGGCGACCAGATCTGTACGCTATCACCCGATCATAATGGTTTATCACGTCTCTAGCTGTTTTTTTTCGGCGATTGGTTACGAAAATTTCATTCAGCACGATGCAGGATCCGTTGGATATGCCTTTTTATTAAGGGATATTTCGGTGCGTGTGTAAAAAAACGTGGCGATTGATGGTTTCGGGTGCGTCGTTTTTTTCGCTGTTTGCCCTATATTGGATGGTCCCTGAACTGGTTTGTCTTCCGGTGCGCCGTTTCTCGGCTGCGAAACGGCACTGTGCCTTCATCTCCTCATGCTGCCAGTGATCTGGGGAAGATCCCTGGCCCTTTACCTTATATGCTCCACGTTTATCGTTCGTGTGCGCACGCGCATCGTGCGTGCCGTAATGTGGTCACGGGCTTCGTCGCGCTAGCCCTTTCCTTTTTGCCGGTCCTGTTACTGGCTTTTGCACCGGTCGACCCGCCTGACCCGGCCGACCCCGGAAAAACCGCCCGGCCGGTCTATGAGGCCGTGCTCGTCGATGACGTCCGGTATGGATTCGCCGACCCCGACAGCCTGAAGCGGGCCCGCTGGGTCGATTCGGTCCACGTGGCCCTCACCCTCGAAGATCGTTTCCCGTCGGCGAATACCTGCGCTACCTGCCACCCCGATCATTTCCGGGAGTGGTCCGTCTCCCAGCATGCGTATGCGCAGATCAGCCCCATCTTCAACGCGATGCACGGCACGATCCTGAAACTGACCAACGGGACGAACGGTGACTTCTGCATTCGCTGCCATACTCCGGTGGGGATGAACCTCGGAGAGCCGGAGTTCATGTCGAACATGGACCGAAATCCGACTTCGCGGGAGGGCATCACCTGCATCGTATGTCATCGGGTCCAGAACGCATACGGCAAGGTGAGCGGCCGGCTCGCGATCGTCGAAGGGGACATTTTCGACCCGGTCTATGGCTCGCTCGGAAACGAAATCCTTTCCGAAGTCACGGCCGACGGCAGCGGCTACAGTGTAAATACCGAACGCGGGAAGTCGGGCCGGTCGATTCACACGGACGCCCGCCAGCTCGAGCAGATCACGACATCGGCGTTCTGTGGCACCTGCCACGACGTGAACCTGGTCAATGGTTTCAGGCTCGAAGAGGCCTTCAGCGAATACAAATCCACGGAAGCGGCCCGGAATCAGGTGTCCTGCCAGGATTGCCACATGGGCAAGGAGCCCGGCAAACCGTCCGGCTACGCCATGGCCCCCATCGCCGTCGTCGGCGGCAAGCCGACGCGGGAGCGGAAGCGCACCAACCATATGTTCGCCGGCCCCGACTATTCGATCGTCCATCCCGGCTTTTTCCCGCACAATGTCCGCGCCGCCGAAATGGCCTCGATCCGCGAGTGGTTGACCTTCGATATTGAAGCCGGCTGGGGAACGGACGCCTTCGAGGACAACGTGCCCGAAGGGTTTGTCTTCCCTGAACGCTGGACCTTCGCGGACGACCGGTACGACGCCCGCGAGATCCTCAATGAGAACCAGGCGCTGTTGGACCAGATCGCCGAGCAACGCCTCGCGGTGCTCCGCGCCGGCTATCTGCTGGGCGACGTGGAACTCGAAAAATCGGGAGCCGGCGGCGTCGTGTTTCATGTCGAGGTCGCAAACGGCACCAATGGCCACAACGTGCCGACGGGCTTCGACGCCGAGCGTCTCGTATTCCTCCAGGTGACGGTGACGGACGCCAACGATAACGTCGTGTTTCGTTCCGGGGACCGCGATCCGAATGGCGACCTCCGCGACCTGCACTCGCTCTACGTCCACAACGGCGAGTTGCCGTTGGATAAATACCTCTTCAGCCTGCAATCGAAATTCCTCACCCGCATGGTGCGCGGAGGGGAGCGCGAGCAGGTGCTGGCCCTCAATTATTCGCCGGATCCGTTACCCTTCCTGCGCCCATCGACGCGGTCGACGGTCCTGCTGGGCCGGCCGGTCGGTGCACGCAAGCACCGTACGACCATCGCGCCCATGGACAGCAAATGGGCCAAGTATGAGGTCTCGCGCGCCGACCTGATCGGGAGTTCGCCGCCCTATCGGGCCAACATCAAACTTATCGCACAGATGGTTCCGGTCAATCTGATCGATGAGATCCAGCACGTCGGTTTCGACTATTTCATGTCGCCGCGCTCGGTCGCTACCCGGGTCGTCGAAGGCGCCCAGGTGCTCTGGGAACGCGACGTCACCCTGAGCGCCGAGTCTGTCGCATCCAACCGATAATCCGGCATGTCATCTGTCGTATTGAGCATGAATGAGCGTTTTGTGCCTCCAGCCTCTCTGTCCGCTCGCCGCATCGGCCTCCTGTTTTGCGTCCTTATCCTCATGGCGGGAGGGACGGCAAACGCCCAGCATCGGCAGGAATCCGAAGAAGATCATAGCGAGAGCCGCTATTCCGACGAACCGATCCCCCTGGCCGACCTCCCCGAACGTCCCCGTCCGATCCTCGAACTGGGCGAACCGTTCCTGGGCACGGGTACCTTGAAGCAAGGCGTGCGCCTGCCTACCGGCGCCGTATGGCAGCCGGCGCTGATGGCGTTCGGCACGCTTCGCTCCGCCGTCCAGGGATTTAATGCGGGCGTGGGCGACCAGGAGGTCAGCCTCACGGAAGCCGCCTTCCGGTTCGACCTCTTCGGCAACCTCTACCTCACCTCCACCGAACGGGTGATCATCGGGTTTCGCCCGCTCGATCAGGGGGGGCGGTTCACCCGGTATACGCTCGATACCAACCTCGAACTGGGGGAAGAGGATTTCGAGGACGAGTTCAATTTTGGACTGCGCACCCTCTTTTTCGAGGGGGATCTCGGCGAACTGTTTCCTGCCGCGGACTGGAAGGACAGCAAGGGGCTCGATATCGGCATCTCGGTCGGCCGGCAACCCCTGAGCTTTCAGGATGGCCTGATGCTCAATGAAGACGCGATCGACATGGTCGGTCTGACCAAAGCCAACATGAAATTCTCCGGTCTGGTGAACATGCGGGCTACCCTGATCTTCGGGTGGGGGGATATCGACCGCACCGTCAGCCCGAACTTTTTCACCTCGGGGGGCGGGAATACCGGCGACGCATCGGCCATGCTGTTCGGCCTTTTCACCGAGACGGATACCCGTAAACGGACGGTCGAGGCGGATCTGGCTGTGGTGATGGCCGACGAAATCGGGGGAGATGGCGCCTACGCCGGCCTGGGGAGCACCCGCCGATTCGGGCGTTTCGGCAACGTGTGGCGCGCGGTGGCTTCGGCGACGATCGGCGACGAGGGGCTTCATACCGGGAACGGCGTGTTGCTGACCGAACAGCTGTCCTGGACCCCGCATCACACCCATAACTTCGCCTATATCAGCGGCTTTGTCGGACTCGGCGAGTACCGCTCGGCCGCTCGCGGCCCGTCCTCGGGCGGACCGCTCGGGGGCGCCGGCCTGTTGTTCGCCTCCGTGGGTCTCGGCCGTTTCGGCGCACCGCTCGGCAATCAATCCGACTACTCCGTGGGCGGCAGCGTCGGATACCAGATGTTTTTCCGTGAAACCCGGCACCAGCTCATTCTGGAAGTCGGCGGACGGTCGCAATACGACGACACGCAGGGGGTGCCCCAGGTCGATGCCTATGGCGGCACAGCCCGCTACCAGATCGCGCTGCGCCGGCGGGGTGTGCTCGTCATCGACGGGCTGGCGGTCTCGACGACCGAGGGCGACGTGACGACGGCGGCGCGTCTGGAACTGGTACTTAAACTATGAAGGGGATTCGGATACGCGCCTACCTGACGCGCTTGATGCGCACCTATGCCGCGGGCATCGTGCTTTCCGCCGCAATCCTCGGACTCGGGCTCGCCTATCCGGCGCTGCGAGCGCTGGCGCTCAGGCCCCCGCAGGAGGCGGATTCGCCGTACCTCCGGACGGATCCGGAAAAGATCGTGCTCGCGCCCGGCGACGATCGGGTGCCCTGCGGCGAGTGCCACAGTCTGGAATACGACACCTGGAAAGCTACGCCGCACGCCACGGGTTTCGACACGATGCATCGTTCCCAGCAGGCCCAGAGCATCCTGGAGCGAATGGATTTTCGTTTGTCCAAACGCGAGAGCCTCTGTCTGCGCTGCCATTATACGGCCGAGATCCAGAACGGCCAGGCCAGGGCCATCGCCGGCGTATCCTGCGAATCGTGCCACGGCGCGGCACGGGACTGGCTCGACCTTCATAACAATTATGACGGGGCGACCCACGAGACCGAGACCGAGGCGCATCGGCAACAGCGCGCACAGGCCAGCGCCGCCGCCGGCATGTTGCGTCCCTCCGAGAACATCTATGCGGTGGCGGCCAACTGCTTCGAGTGTCACACGGTGCCTTCGGAGAAACTCATCAACGTCGGCCGCCACCCGAGCGGGAGCAAGATCGAACTCGTCGAATGGACGGGCGAGATCAGCCACAACTTCCTGCAGGCGCAGTGGAGCAACGACGAGCAGAACCGCGAGCGGACGCCCGAGCGGAAACGCCTGCTCTACGTCGTCGGCCGGATGCTGGATTACGAGTACAGCATCCGGGCGGCCGCCGAGGCGACCGAGGCCGGCAGTTATGCGAAGGCGAACGAACGCCGCGTGGCTTCGGCCGTGCGCGAACTGGAGCGGGTGATGCAGGCCAGCCCGATCCCCGAGCTGGGCGAAATCCTCCGGCTCCACAAGGACGTGCGCCTCGCCCCCAACAACCGGGCGGGCCTGCTGGCTACCGCCGAGAAGGTGCGCGATGCCGGACAGCGCGCCGCTGCGCGCCTCGACGGCGGCACACTCGCCGCGCTCGACCCGCTCATCGAAGGCCGTGGCGCCCCGGTGCCGGAACCAGACGACGCGCCGGCCGCCGAAGTTGCTGAATTGCCGGCCTCCGAACCCGCCCCCACGGCCACGCCCAGCCCGGCCGCAGGGGAGCAGGCGCCCGCGACCGCGGCTCCGTCCGCTCCCGTCGCCGTCCGTGTCGCCGGCGAAAAACGCAGCAAGCCGGCGTGGTTTCCGAACGAGACGTACGAAGTCACCCTGCCCGGCTGCAACTGCCACGGTGCGGCCGAGGACTGGCTCTTCTCCGATGCCCACGGTCGCAGCGCTGCGCCGGTGGCGAACGGGACGCGCAAGGCGCTCCAGATCGCACAGCTGTATGGGCTCACGCCGGCGCAGATGAAGCAGGGCGACCAGATCTGTATGCAGTGCCACGGTACGGTCGAGTCCGGCAGCGGCAGCGCCCAGGTGTTCGAAAGCGTCGGGTGCGAAAGCTGCCACGGGCCGAGTTCCGGCTATCTGTCGCCGCACAAGCGGGGCCAGGGCTTCCAGAACGGCCTGGTCGACTTGCGCGACATCGACGTGCGCGCCGCGAACTGCGCCCGGTGCCACCACATAACGGACGAGCGTCTGCTCGCCTCGGGGCACTCGTCGGGCGAGGGCTACAACATCCAGGAGGGCAATGGCAAGATCAAGCATTGGCCCGATCCGGATCTGGAGCGACCGGCGCAACCCGACATCGATTCCGGCGCCCTGCGCGCGGCGTTCGACCGAATCAAGCAGCAGCGCCCGGTGCCGCGGGTTGAGGTAGCGCGTGCACCGGAGCCACCGCCGTCGCCGCCCGCCGCAGCACCCGTGCGTGCGCCGGCGACGCGGACCACCGTCGGCGACCCGGTGGCAAGCGCCCCGCCTCGGCCGCCGCGTCCCCGGGCGGTTGCGCGCGGAGCCGCGCCGACCGCCGCGCCCTCCAACGTCACGTTACCACCGTTGCCGGCCGTGGCAGACTCTGCGTCGGCGGAAGAGGTGCTCCGCATCGTCAAGGAACGGCTGGAAGCCCTGTACAAAGCCCTGGGTCGTGATGAGTAAACAACAACGTCCGACGATGCGCGTGAAGGAAGGCGCGGAGCAAAAGTTGTTCGAGGACCGGTGGTCCGGTTACGGAAGCCAATCCGGCATCAAACGGTTCTCCGATCAGCTGTCGGTGTCCGAACTCCAGAAGCTGGAGCTGTTCAGGGATTTCGAGCCGGAGGCGCTGATCCCCATCGCCCACGACATTTCAGTGGCTACCTGGGAGCGCGGGGCAGTGCTTTTCGAGGAAGGCAGTTATCTGGATCTCGCGTTCTACGTGATCTCCGGTACGGTCGATCTGTACGTGGACAAGCACAGCGAATCGGTCAGGCCGATCTTCAACAGCACCGTCCTGACGGGCAGCGAAGAGGCAGCCCTGCAGGCCGCGCCACCCGCGCCGCGCGTACAGCCGGCGTCGCGTCCCGACCGGCCCATCACCTTCCTGTCCAACATGGACGTGGACATCCCGCGCGGCGAGTCGCTTTCGCTCGGCGCCGGCGAGGTTTTCGGTGAGATCGGCAGCCTGAACGGGTGGCCGCAGTCGGCTACGGCGAGGGTCTCGCAGGAGGCTACCCTGGTGCAAATCCGCTTGCCGGCGCTGCGAGAACTCAAGAAGCGGTCGAAGGCCTTCAAAGATCGGCTCGACGCCCTCTATCGCGCCCGGACGCTGATCAACCAGCTGTCCAGCACGCCGCTTTTTGCGCAGGTGGATCCGGGATTCGTGCGGCAGCTGGCCGAGCGGGTGCAGTTGATCTCGCTGTCGCCCGAGGACCGCATCATCGAGCAAGGCGCGCCCGTCGATGCGTTGTACATGGTGCGCTCCGGCTTTGTCCGCCTCGGTCAGAAAATCGGCGACCGTGAGGCGACGGTGACCTACCTGAGCAAGGGGATGACCCTCGGTGAGGTTGAGCTGCTCGTCGACGGCCTCGACGGATCCCGTTTCTCGGCGACTTCGGTTGGATACAGCGAACTGGTGCGCATCGAACGGGCGGATCTGCAGATGCTGCTCGACCAGGAGCCGACGGTCGTTCGTCAGCTCTGGGAGGTGGCCGTGGCGCGGATCCAGGACACGGGGTATACCCGAAAGCGGCTGGACAAGGCCGACCTGATCGAGTTTGCCCTGTCGAAGGGGCTCGTACAGGGCAACAGCATGCTCGTCATCGACCTTGACGTGTGCACGCGGTGCGACGACTGCGTGGAGGGGTGTGCGAGTACGCACGGCGGCCGGCCGCGGTTTGTCCGCGAGGGCGATAAATATGGCCAGTTCCTCATCGCCCGATCCTGCTATCACTGCGAGGATCCGGTATGCCTGATTGGCTGTCCGACCGGCGCCATCCGCCGCACGAACGTGGCGGAGGTCGTCGCCATCGACGACGATCTGTGCATCGGCTGCGGCAACTGCGCCAACAAGTGCCCCTACGATGCCATCGTGATGCACGAGACCGGGACGAAGTGGCCGGCGGACGCTACGCCGGCCTGGCTCAGCGGGCGCGACCGCAAGGTGGCGAGTAAATGCGACCTCTGCCACACGTCGGAGGCCGGGCCGGCGTGCGTGAACAGCTGCCCGCATTCGTGCGCCTTTCGCATTGGCAGCCTCGAGGACTTTCAAACCCTGCTGGCAGGCGGAGGGGGTGCGGCATGAAAAAGACGGCGATCTACCAACAGAAGCGCTCTGAGGCTCCCGGCTGGATCAACACCTGGATCCAATCGCCCACGTGGCTGCTGGGCGCCGGCGTGAGCCTCGCGCTCTGCGCCGTCGTCTACGCCGCGAACGCCATGCTGGGGCGGCTCTCGCCCGGGAGCGTTTGGGGCCTGGCCTACGGCATCGGCGCGGCGGTACTGCTGGTCGCGCTCAGCCTGTACGGACTGCGGCGCAAGGTCGTCCGCTTGCCACGGCTCCAGCGCGTCTGGTACTACCTCCAGTTTCATGTGTACGGCGGCGTGCTCTTCCTCGTATTGATGTTGATGCACACCAACTTTCACGTACCCCGCGGGGTGCTGACCTGGTGGCTCTGGGCATTGAGTCTGTGGCTGGTGGCGACGGGGCTGATCGGGAGCGCGCTTCAGAAGTGGGTGCCCCGGTTGATCCAGGGCGGACTCTCGAACGAGGTGCAGCTTCAGCGCATTCCGGAGCTGCTGGAGGCGATCCGGAAAGAAGGCGAAGCGTTGTCGACGCGCGGGACGGAACGGATGCAGGATCTGTACCGGGAGCGCATCGCCGGCCACCTGGCGTCGCTACGCCCCCAACTCGCGTATTTTATCGACCCGTCCGGTTTTATCCAGCGGCAGAGCGCCTTTTTTGATGCGATGCGCCGGTACCTTGGCGGCGCCGAGCTCGAACAACTCGACGACCTGGCCCGGCTCTACCGGGCCAAGCTCGAACTCGACGCCCATTACACGCTCCAGCGGACGCTGCGCGTGTGGCTGGTTTTCCATGTCCCCGTGGCGATGATCGTGCTTGGCCTCGTCGCATTGCATGTGGCTACCGTATTCTACTATTAAACGACCGGTAACATGACAACGCGCGCTGCCGGATGCCGGCCGAGCCTTCCATCGCCTGGCCTGATGCACGCCACCGACCCCTTCATTGAACGCCGCACGGCGGCTGTGACCGATTTCCATGGCTGAGGACAACGCCAGAAAAAAAGGCCGATTTGGGCGATTTGGTTTTCCCGTCGCCACCACGTATCCGTCGCGCCGGCGCCGGCTGCCGCTGTATGCGGTGGGCGTAGCGGGCGCCCTGATCCTGGGCGGCGTGTTTGCCTTCGATGCGGCTGTAGGCGGCGGTACGCTGGTGTCCGATGGACCGCTTTCGTCGAACCACGCCGGCTTCGGCGGCGACTGCGCCAGCTGCCACACCCCGACGATGGGCGTCACCGACGACAAGTGCGCCGTCTGCCATGAAAAGTTTGGCGATAACCTGGGGCTCCATTCGCTCGACGCGCACTACGTCTATCGCTCCGGCGATTACAGCCGGATCGTCCCCGCATCCACCGACGTCACCTGCGCCTCGTGTCATCGCGAACACGAAGGCCCCCACGCGGACATCGCCGCCGTACCGGACGCGACGTGCGGCTCGTGCCATGACGTCAGTGGCTTCGACACGCACCCGGAATTCGAAGCCGTCACCACCAGCGACACCGACGCCGCGAACCTCAACTTTCCGCACACGCTGCACGTGAGCGAGCTGCGACGGCGTGAATCCCTCGTCGATATCGAGCAGGCGTGTCTGTACTGCCACAACGCCGATGCCGACGGCAAGGGGTTCCAGCCGATCGATTTCGAGGCGCACTGCGATGCGTGTCACCTGACGACCAGTACGGCGACACCCTTCCTGGATGTCGCGGCCGGCGCCACGCCCGGGGTGAGGACGCTCCAGACCATAGTGAGCGCACAACGTGCCGGCAACCGGTGGGCTTTCTTCGCCAACCCCGATGAATTCCAGACCCGCGGCGCCTCCGTTCGCAAGCGCCCCGTCTATCACGCCGACCCGTGGATCATCGAGAACCTCCGCAGCCTGCGCCAGGTCCTCTATCCCGCCAGCAACCTCGCCGATCTGCTGACCACGTCGGCGGACGTGGCTCCGCGCGATGCGAATGTGTTGTACGAAGAAGCCATTCAGACGCTGCGCACGTACATCGACGAGTTACGCAACCAGCCGGACCGGGCGGTGCAGGCCGAACTCGAGCGGGCCGGCGAGCTCCTCACGCGCGTCGAACGCCAGCTCGCAGACCCCCTGAGCCCCCGCGACGAGACCCAGTTTCTCGTGAGCGCGGCGGAGCTGAATCCCGCCCTGTCGCCGGCGCAGGTGGAAGCCTATCAGAAGGTCGTCAGCGACCTCACCCAGCCGTGCCAGGAATGCCATGTCGTCGAGAAGGCGACGATCAAGCGGGTCCAGACCGACCAGCGCACCTTTATCCGCGCCGAATTCGACCACCGTGCGCACATCATCCAGGCACGCTGTCTGGATTGCCACGGCGAACTCCCGATCCGGCAGTTCGCGGCGATCGACAGCATCCCGCCACCCGAGGTCGACCGCGCCGAGATCCACAACCTGCCCCACATCGCTACCTGCCAGACGTGTCACGCCGACGACAAGGCATCGAATACATGCGCAACGTGCCACGTTTTCCATCCCGACACCGAACAACGATCGAACCTGCTCCTCTATCTGGAGTGACCGCCAGCCGCCGCACGATATGATAGCCAGGCTCTTTTCGAAAACCGGCGCGCTCGCCGGCACCGACCACCTGATCGAACGGGAAGCCGTGATCGGGAGGGATGCGAAGTGCGACCTCGTGCTTTTTCCCCACACGATATCGGGCCGGCACGCGCGGATCTACTTCAGCGAGGAGAAGCAGGCGTATTACATCGAAGACCTCGGCAGCAGCAACGGCACGCAGGTCGATCGTGTGCCCCTGAGCGGTCCTGCGCGACTCGATGACCTGAACGTGATCACGTTCGCGAGCGACATCTTTTTTGTTTTTCAGGTGATGGCCAGTGCGCCGGCGCACGCGCCGTCCGCTCGGTCTCGCCCGACGGGCGCCCACACCTCGCTCGGCGAGGCGTTTGTCCCTCCGCCGGATCTCGGCTCGCCGCCGCCGGCGGACGATCCGGGGATGCGGACCTCGTTCGGCCAATCGTTCGACGCCCTTCCTGATCTTGCCCAGCCCGATCTGGGAAGCATGGGCAAAGATGCCCCGCCGCCGGCACCTCCTGCGCCCCCTCCACCGGTCGTGCGCACCTTCGAGGTGAAACTGGCCGATGGCGGCGCGGCGTCCACGACGCTCAAGTCCGGGATCTACCTCATCGGTCGGCTGCCGTCGAGCGATATCGTCGTGGCCGACAGCTTTGTCTCCTCGCGCCATGCCGAACTCCGCGTCGACGGCGCCGTCGTCACGATCACCGATCTCAACAGCAGCAATCACACGTACGTCAACGACGTCCAGATCAGCGAGGCGACGCGGCTTGAGCCGGGCGACACCGTGCGATTCGGACCCAAAACAACGGCTACCCTGCGCTGAAGCGGGGTGTCGCGACAGCTCCAAACGAACATGCCTGAGAACGAACGGCCGGGTTCTACCGACGCATCCCCCGAGGTGCTGGATCTTCTCGTCGTAGGCGGCGGCCCGGCCGGCACCGCCGCGGCGTTCCGCGCCCGCGAACTGGGCCTCGCAGTTCGGGTCATCGACTACGATGACCTCATGAAGCGCATCCGTGACTACGCAAAAGAGAAGCTCATCCTGCCCCATTTTGGCGGGGGCGACGCCATGCAGTTTCCGGCCGGCGGCGACCTCATCGCCGCGCTGCAATTCGGTCCGATCGACAAGGACGACCTGTGCGCGCGATGGCGAGGTCTGTACGAATCGCACCGCATTCCGTGGAGCGCGGGTCTTGAACTCACCGGCCTGGAGTCCCGTCCGGACGGCCTCATCACGGCGCGGACCTGGGATCACCGCGGCCGCGTCGAGGCGCTGTTTACGACGCGCCACGTCGCCCTGTCCATCGGTCGCGGCGTGCCCCGCCGGTTCGACATCCCCGGCGACACGGCCGGCATCACGTACCGCCTGGACGATGCGCTGACGTACGTGGGCGCTCCGGTATGCGTGATCGGCGGAGGCACCTCCGCTGCCGAGGCCGTGATTGCGATCTCGAATGCGAAGGCCGCCGCCGGCGATACCTGTCCGGTATACTGGTCCTACCGCGGCAACAGCATGCCCAAGGTTTCCCGCGCCCTGTCCGAAGTCTTTTTCGAGGCCTATCTCGGCAACGGCAACATCCGCTACTACCCGGGCAGCGAACCGGTGGCGGTGCTCGTGGGGCCGGATCGCGAGGAATACGTCTCCATCCGCGTCGACCGCCGGCTTATCGACGGGCGATCCATCGAGACGACGCATCTGGAATTCCCCAAAACGCAGTGCATCGCCTGCATCGGCGAAGACATCCCGGAGGCCTTCCTCGAAAGCCTGGGCGTTTCGATGGTCACCGGCGGCCCGAAGGCGAAAAAGCGGATGGCCGTTACGCCGCTGCTCGAGACGCGGGTGCCGAATGTCTATCTGATCGGAGACATCCTGAGCCCGGCCTACCTCGAGACCGACGACCATGCGGGCGACCCGGCCGGATTTCGGGAGATCCGCCGCGCCGGCAACATCAAGGCGGCCCTGCGCGACGGCGTCTTCATCGCCGAGGTCGTGCGCCAGAAGGTCGACGGGCGCGCCCAGGTCGAGGTCGCCCTTCGTTTCGCGGAAGACCTTGAATCGCCGTCAGCCGGCGGTGAGGCGAGCGCCTCGTTTCTGCGCGACAGCGTGCAGCCCGACGAGGTTCCGCCCGCGACCAGCCCCAGGCTGATACGCGTGACCCTCGCCGGCGTCGAAGAAGACGAGTACGCCCTCCCGGGCGACCGTATCACGATCGGACAGGCGGCGTCGAACGATGTGGCGTTGCCCGGCGAGTCGTCCATCGCCGAGCACCACGCCACGATCACCCGGGTCGACGGCGTCTTCCACCTGCGAGACGAGGGCAGCAAGGCCGGCACGTTCCTCCAACTCCCCTCCGGGCAGCTGCGTCCCCTGGCGAACGGGGACCTGCTCCAGATCGGCCGCCAGTTCCTGGTATTCACGCGGCAGAACGAGGCCTGGCAGTGCACGCATTACGATCACGTCGGCACCGTCGTGGGCCGGCACGACCTGGCCGACGGCACGATCGTCCTGGGGCGCGAAGCGCCGGATATCGTGCTGGGGCCGGATGACCGGATGGTCTCGCGGCGGCATATCGCCTTGCAGGTGAAAGACGGGGGCCTGGCTGTGAAGGACCTGAACAGCCTCAACCATACCTACCTGCGCATCCGCTCGGATTACCCGATCCGGCACGACGAAGTGATTCGCCTCGGGCAGGTCCTCTTCCGGTTGAGCGAACACCGGAACGAGCCGGCGAAAGCGGTCTCCTTTGTCGGGACCCTGCCTCCTGAGCCCATTGCGCCGCCGGCCGCGGCGTCGCCGGCGGTCGCTGCGCCCGCCGTTGCCGGGGGGCCATCCGTCACATTCGAGGGCCGGGGGGGCCCCTTCGCGCTCGGCGCCTCGGAGACGGTGCTGGCGGCGGCAAAAAAACACGACATCCCCATCAACTACGAATGCGAGAGCGGTCGCTGCGGCTACGACCCGGTCCGTATTCTCTCCGGCGCCGAACACCTCAACGAGATGGATGAGGACGAGGAGGGGTGGACGGTCGAGGAGGTGTGCAAGCTCAAGCCGGGCGAACATCGCCTCGCCTGCATGCTCAAAGCCCGGGGCCCGGTCGTCGTTCAGATCGTCGAGAAGTAGGGCCTCAGGTCAGCCGGTTCGCGATGAAGCCGACGTTGGCGCGGGTATCTTCCTGAAAGCGTCCGTCGCGGCCGCTGGTCTCCAGGATGAACCACCGGTCGTACTCGATGTCGCGGCAGGCCGCCGCGACGCCGGCGAAGTCGACGCCGCGAGAGGCGGGGCCGCCGAGGACGGGCGTCATCGGATCGTCCAGTCCGAGTGTCTCCTTGATGTGGATCTCGCAGATCCGCGCGCTGCCCAGCAGCCGCAGTTCGGTGGGCACGTCGTACCCGTAGGCGGTGGAGTTGCCGACGTCGTAATAGACCTGCACCATCGGGGAGCCGACGCGGTCGAGGATCTCGAGGTTCTGCATCGCCGTGAGCGTGTTTTCGAGCCCGAGGATCACGCCGGCGTCTTCCGCGCGCGGCGCGATCTGCCGGAGCGCCTCGACCACGCGGGTGACGCCCGCCGCGTCCAGTTCGTAGGTGCTGAACCCCTCCGTACCGAGGTCGCGAAACGCCCCCATGCCGTCGCGAAGCCGCAGGTCGCCGTTACCGAAGAAGGCGACGAGGATGCAGGACGAGCCGAGCGCGGCCGCCGCCTCGACGGCGTCGATGACGTAGACGGCCGATTGCGGCTCCGACTTCAGCGGGATCCGGTTGAGGATGTTGCCGGCGGCGACCGACGGAAACGCGATGCCGTGCTCCTTGCCCAGATCGAGGTACCGCTCGCGGACGGCGGCGAGCCGGAGGGGCATAAAATCCGGCCGGGTGCCGACGCTCACCTGCACGCCGGCCAGGCCGGCCGCGGCGGCCCTGGGGATATCTTCCGGGTCGCAGGAGCGCCCGAGGTTCCAGTCGCACATCCCGATCCGGCCCGCGGCGAACAGCGGTCGGAATTCCGGGCGGAGGATGCCGGCGGCGGCCAGCGCGGAGCCGGTCGTCCGTAGGAAATGGCGTCGCGATAGCGGCATGGCGGTGCGGGGTAGCGGGGGATCGGAAAGATAGCGCTTCCGGGAAGGAAAATACATCAGGGCGCGAGGAGCGCGCGAAACGCTTCCGGGAAAGCGTCCGGCGTGAAGCCCCACAGGGCCGGCAGGATGAAGTAGGCGATCACCGTCACCAGCGCGATGGACAGCAAGTTGAGCCCGATGCCGGCGCGGATCATGTCCTGGATGCCGAGGTGGCCGGAGCCGAAGACGACGGCGTTGGGCGGCGTGGCCACGGGGAGCATGAAGGCACAGGATGCCGCGATGGTTGCGCCGATCATGAGGATGTAGGGGTGGACGTCGAGCGACAGCGCCAGCGCGGCGAGGACCGGCAGGATCATCGCGGTAGTGGCGAGATTCGAGGTGATCTCCGTCAGGAAGTTGACGCTGGCGATCACGACGAGCAGGATCAGGAAGAGGGATACCCCCTGGAGCAGCGTCATCTGCTGTCCGATCCAGAAGGCGAGGCCGGTCGACTGGAACCCGTTGGCGATGGCGAGGCCCCCGCCGAAGAGCAGCAGGATGCCCCAGGGCAGCTTCACGGCCGTCTCCCAGTCCAGGATTTTCCCGCCGGTCGCGCGGGAGGCCGGGAGCAGGAAAAGCGCGATCGCGCCGGCGATGCCGATGATGGTGTCGTCGATCGCCGGCAGGAAGCGGGCGAGGAGGAAGGAGCGGCTGATCCAGGCCAGGGCGGTGCCGACGAACACGAGCAGCACCATCTTCTCCTCGAACGACAGCGGGCCGAGGGCGCGCAGGTGCTCGCGGATCTCCGCGCGGCCTCCGGGAATGGTCTTGTGCCGCAGCGGAAACACCACCCGCGTGAGGTACTGCCAGCAGATGAAGAGGAGGAGCAAGGAAATCGGGAGGCCGATCACGATCCACTGCGCGAAGGTGATCTCGACCTGGTACGTCTCCTTGATCACGCCGGCCAGCACGAGGTTGGGCGGCGTGCCGATCAGCGTGGCCATCCCTCCGATCGATGCGCTATACGCGATGGCCAGCATCAGCGCCTTGCCGAAGATGGCATTTTCGTCCTCGAGCGTGGCCGGATTGTCCTTGAGCTGTGCCACGATGGCCATGGCGATGGGCAGCATCATGACCGCCGTGGCCGTGTTGGAAATCCACATGGACAAAAACGCGGTCGCGACCATGAAGCCCAGGATCATCCGCGAGACGTTGGTCCCGATCACGTTGATGATCGACAGCGCGATGCGCCGGTGGAGGCGCCACCGCTCGATGGCGATGGCGATGATGAAGCCGCCGACGTAGAGGAAAACGAACTTGTCGCCGAACGCCGCCGTCGTCGCGCTGAGGCTGAGGCTGCCCGTGAGGGGAAAAAGTACGATCGGGAGCAGCGACGTGACCGCAATCGGCACGGCTTCTGTGATCCACCAGACGGCGATCCATACCGTGGAGGCCATGACCATGCGCCCCTCGTCGGTAAGGCCCTCGGGGTGCACGAAGTACCCGAATACGAGAAAGAGCAGCGGTCCGAGTATCAGGCCGGCGGATTGGGGAGACAGCGCGCTTCGCGAGGGGTCACGGGTCATCGGTCACGGGTTCGGTCACAGTGCATCGGACGCTGGGCAGGGGCGTGGTGGGCGTTTGTCGTGTCGCCCGGTATCGCTCCCGAAGATAGGATGCTGAACGCAGCTAAACCAATGCAACACATTATGCGATACGCCCTGCTACTCCTCGCGCTCGCCGGCTGCCATACGATGCGCTACCCCGCCGGCAGTCTGGTCGCCGGCGATCCGGTCACGGTCTGGATGCGCACCGACATCGCCGTCGACCGGCCATGCAATCCGGATGCGCCCGAGCCGGCCGGGCTCGAACGCGAACTCGAGGCCCGGACCGATTCGCTGCTCCTCCAACTGGCCGACGTCGACGTGGCCGTCTATGAAAACCAGACCTTGCCCCGCCCGACCTGTCGGTCCTGCGACTGCGACGCGCCCGGCGGCCGGCTCTACATCCGGGTGCCTGCCGAGCGCGAGCGTCTCGTGCACGCCATGGGGTTTCAGGTAGGGGTGGCGCCGGCAGCGGAGTGGTGATTAGCGAACAAGGATTGGCGATTAGGGATCAAGGATTAGCGATCAAGGAGGAACGATTAGCGATCAAGGATTAGTGATTAGCGAGGGGATTATTTCTATAGACGACAGCTGAAAAAACGGGCTCCTACCCCTTCTCAAATCGCTACTCCTTGATGGCTAATCGCTAATCATCGAGGTTTCACCCGCCGCGTCGGCTCGGCCTGCGAAGGGTCCTCGGGCCAGTAGTGTTTCGGATAGCGTCCGCGCAGGTCCTTGCGGACGTCGAAGTAGGTGTCCCGCCAGAAGCTCGCGAGGTCCTGGGTGACCTGCACGGGGCGTTGGGCGGGGGATAACAGGTGCATCGTCACGGGCACCCGGCCGCCGGCGAGGCGCGGCGTTTCCATCATCCCGAACACTTCCTGGAGGCGGACGGCGAGCACGGGTTTCGCCGGGTCGCTGTAGTCGACGGCGATGGCCGAGCCGCTGGGCACCTCGAGGCGCTCCGGGGCGAGGGTGTCGAGCTGGCGCTGCCGCTCCCACCCGAGCAGGGCCGTGAGGGCGGGGACGAGGTCGATCTTTTTGAGCTCGTCGAGGCGGTGGATGTGCTGGACAAACGGGGCGAGCCAGTCGGCGAGGGTGGCGGTGAGGTGCTCGGTGGACGCATCGGGCCAGTCGGGGAAATGGTGATGGACAAACGCCATCCGCGCGCGGAGGCGCTCGGCCTCCTTGCTCCAGTCGAGGAGGTGGAGGCCCCGCGCGGCGACTTCACCGAGGAGGGCCCGGGCGATGGCCTCCGGCGCGGCGTCGTTCAGCGGCGTTTCGGCGAGGACGACGGCCCCCAGTCGGCGCTCGCGTTTCGCCACCACGCGGTCGCCTGTACGATCCCACACCACCGCGTCCACCGTGTCCACCTGCCCCCCCAGCACGGCCTCGATTTCTTCTCGGTATAGCGGCGCCGCCAGAAACAGGCGCGCGCCCTCGGGCCGGCCGTCGAGCGACGCGGCAGCCAGAAACGGGGCGGAGGCCAGCGGGTCGTGCGGATCCAGGATGGCGCGCCGGCCGTCGCGCATGCGGTACCGCCCCTCGGCGAGGCGTTGCGCGATGCGGTCGGGGTACGCGAGGGCGAGGACGGCGCCGGCATGGGACGGGTCCGCCGGCCGGTCCCCCGCGCCGAGGCGCTTTCGCCACCGGGCGGCGCCGTGCAGCACCTGGTGCAGCGCGCCGCGGTCGACCTTCATGTGGTGCCACATCGGGCCGGGTCGCTCGCCGGCGCGGACGCGGTTGAGCAATTCGACCCGCAGCCGAAGGTCGGTCGCGGCGATGCCGTCCGCGCCGCGCAGGAGATCCCGCTCCTCCAGGAGCGCGGCCAGGTCGGCGGCCAGGGGTTTGTCGGGGCTGCGCAACAGCATGTGGGCGAGGCGCGGATGTGTCGGCAGGTCCGCCATGTCGCGCCCGAGCGGGGTGAGGCGGCCGGCGGCGTCGAGGGCATCGAGGTCGGCCAGGAGCTTTCTGGCCCGGGCGAACGCCGCGGCGGGCGGCGGGTCGATCCAGGCCAGCTCCGACGGGTCGGCGGCGCCCCAGGCGGCGAGGTCGAGCGCAAGCGGCGCGAGGTCGGCGTCGAGGATCTCGGGCGGACGCGCATCGGCGAGGTGCTGCTGCTCGTGGTCCGACCAGAGCCGGTAACACACGCCGGGCGCCTGCCGGCCGGCGCGGCCGCGGCGCTGGTCGGCGGCGTCGCGGGCGACGGGCAGGGTGGCGAGGCGCGTCATCCCCGAAGAGGCGTCGAAGCGAGGCACCCGCATCAGGCCGGCGTCGACGACGACGCGGACGCCGTCGATCGTGAGGCTGGTCTCCGCGATAGAGGTCGCGAGGATGACCTTGCGCCGGCCCGACGCGGCCGGCTTCAGGGCCCGGTCCTGCTCCTCGCGCGTCAGGTCGCCAAACAGGGGGAGCACGTCCACCGCGGCGCCGGCGTCGGTCAGCAGGTCGAGCGTGCGCCGGATCTCGGCGGTGCCGGGGAGGAAGACGAGGATGTCGCCCTCGGTTTCGCGCAGCGCCCGGCGGACGGCCTCAGCCGTGGGGTTTTCCGGGCGGAGGCCGCGCAGGGCGTGGCCCAGGTAGTGGGTCTCGACCGGGTGCATCCGGCCCTCGCTGCGCACGACCGGGACCTCCCCGAGGTGCTGGGCCAGGGCGTCGGCGTCGAGGGTGGCGGACATCACGAGGAGCCGCAGGTCGGGGCGGAGCACGTCCTGCGTCTGCCGGCAAAACGCGAGGCCGGCGTCGGCGGGCAGGCTGCGTTCGTGAAACTCGTCGAAGATCACGATGCCGATGCCTTCGAGCGACGGGTCGTCGAGCAGCATGCGGGTGAGGACGCCCTCGGTGACGACCTCGATGCGGGTGTGCCGGCTCACGCGGGTCTCCTGCCGCATCCGGTAGCCGACGGTGCGTCCGGCATCTTCCCCCAGCAAGTCCGCCATACGGTAGGCTGCCGCGCGGGCGGCGAGCCGGCGCGGCTCGAGCAGGACGATGCGCTGGCCGGCAAGCCAGGGCGCATCCAGCAGGGCGAGGGGGACATGCGTCGTCTTGCCCGCCCCCGGCGGCGCCTGGAGCACGCAGCTGGCTTCGTCGCCGAGAGAGGCGAGCAGGCCGGGTAGCGCGCTGTCGATGGGGAGTTCAGGGAAACGTGGCGTTCTCGGGCTCATCGTACGGCTCCGGCCTGGCCAGGAGGGTGGTCGGCACTGCGACGATCCCTAGCGGTCCCGGCCGATCAGCACAAACCGGGTCTCGAAGAACAGCGTGCCTATCAGCTGATTCTCCGCGTCGCGTGCGTCGGAATCGTACTGATAGACGCGCTGGACCAGGCCGGCCGAGGTGACATGATCCGTGAAGTGTCCGTTCTCCGGGTTGTCTTCCATGGTGATTGTTTCGACGACCACGCAGTCGAACGTTCCCGCCGGCACGTCCAGCGGTTCCTCTCTCAGGGCTTCTCGGACCTGTAGCCAGGGATCCGTGAAGGATGTCCACCGCGACCCGATCTCCAGCGGAAACGTGACGACGACGCGCGGATCGGCGCGTATCTGGATGTCCCCCGGTGTGCCGGCAACCCGGCCTTCCACCGTTCGCCACGCCGTTACAAACCGTTCGAACGCCGGCGAGCGCTTGATGCCGAGGGCCGGAGCACCGGTTTCGCCGTTACGGTACGCGACTTCCACGAGTTGGCTGTCATTCTGGATGTACCAGACCGCGTCCCTCAGTGCCGGCTCGGCAGGGTCGAACAGGTCGAGCTGCAGGGTGTTGGGGATGCCGGGGATGTCTTCGGAAGTCGGCGAGACGTTTACCGCAAACGTGTCGATGTCGCTCGACGTGGAGCGTACGACGCCGTCGAAGCCAGTAACGGTTGTCGTCAGGGTGGTCTGATAGCGCAATGTCCCGCCCGGTGCAAACGCGATGGCCTTCAGCGTGCCCTCATCGGGGTCTTCGGCGTCGCATCCCGTGCTGAAAAGGGCGTAACATGCCAGCATGATCACGCCGGCGCTGCATCGGAACATGCTTTTCATAGATCGACATGGACTGTTGATGATGGGGTGTGTCGACGCCATGCCTGTCTCATGTCGTGCCGGTCGACACGTGGTAATTGCTGTTTGATCAACAAACCGTATCGGGTTACATCATGCCGGTGGAAGTCGGTTCATGGGTCATGTACCGAGCGTGTTAGTCCCGGCGGATACGCCGGTTCCCATCGTTTCAGCCACGCCGCCGGCATCCGCTCGGGCAGCGGGCGTTCCTGCAGGACGTGGATCAGGATCGCCCAGCAGCGGACCGCGGCGTCGAGGTCGTACCCGCCGCCGAGGGTGAACACGGAGCGGCCGCCGGCATACCGGTCCGCGTAGTCGAGGAGCAGCCGGTACAGCCGCTCGAAGGTGTGGGTCGTGAGGGAGAGATGGGCGAGGGGATCCTTGACGTGGGCGTCGGCGCCGGCCTCGACGATCAGCAGGTCGGGTCGAAACGCTTCCAGCGCCGCGGGGACGACGGCCTCGAAACGGGCGAGGTACTCCGCCGGCGTGGTATCCGGCGCGAACGGGACATTCACCGCCGTGCCGACCCCCTCGCCGACGCCCCGCTCGTTTTCCATGCCCGTACCGGGGAAGAGGAACTCGCCGGACTCGTGCAGGCTGATGGTGAGTACGTTGGGTTGCCGGTAGAACACCCACTGCACGCCGTCGCCGTGATGGACGTCGATGTCGACATACGCTACCCGGAGCCCGCGTTCGCCGAGCATCGCGATCGCCACCGCGAGGTCGTTGTACACGCAGAAGCCGGCCGCGCGCGACGGGAAGGCATGGTGGAGCCCACCTCCGAGCTGGAGCACGCGGTCCGCCTCGCCATCTGCCACCATCCGCGCCGCCTCCAGGGTGCCGCCGACGATCGCGCGCGCCGCCTCGTCCATGCCCGGGAAGATGGGCACGTCATCGGTATCGAGTCCGAAGCGGGCTGCCCCGGGCGTCCATGCCAGCACGGACGCCGAGGCGACGGCGTTGAGGTAGTCCTGCGTATGGATGCGGAGCAGATCCGCGTCGGTCGCCGGCGGAGGAGGCGTCGTTTCCAGCGGATAGCCGAACGCCTCGAACAGGTCGATCAGGGCCTCCTGCCGCTTCGGGCTGAACGGATGCCCCGGCCCGAAACAGTACTTCAGGTAGTCGGGATGGAATACGATCGGGACCGGGTGCACGCGATTTATGGTGTTACCTGTACGGTTGGATGGTGGCATCCGCGGGTTGCGCGGCCTTTCGGATGGACATCACAGGTGTCGTTCCGCCTGGACGATCCGCTCGTCGGGCAGGTATTTCACCGTGAACCCCAGTTTTTCGAACAGCCGGCGCATACCGTGGTTTTCCGGCAGGGTCTGGCCGGTCACGCGCTGGAGCCCTTCGGCGCGGCCGGCGTCGAGGAGCCGGCGCAGCAGTTCGGTGCCCACGCCGCGTTGCTGGTAGTCGTCGTGGACGAGGATGGAGACCTCGGCCTCGACGGGATCCGGGTTGCGGCTCAGGCGCGCGGCGGCCACGATTTCGGCCCGGTTCGTCGCCGGGTTCTGGTGTTCGGCGACGAAGGCGATCTCGCGGTCGTAGTCGATGAAACAGAGCCGCGCGAGCCGGCGGTGGTCGGTCCGGTGCTCGAGCGAGAGGTTCTGGATGTATCGGAAATACACGCTCTGTTCGGACAGGTCGTGGTGCAGGTTCACCATCATCGGTTCATCCTCCGGCCGGATGGGGCGGAGGATCACGTCCGAGCCGTCCTCCATCTTCCACGTGCTAACATATTGCTGTGGATACGGGCGGATGGCCAGCTTGGGCAGCGAGGCCGGCTCGGTGCCCGGCGGGTGCAGCACCACGCGGGCGTCGAGCGCGAGGATCCGCTCGTGATTGGTCAGCAGCGGGTTGATCTCGACCTCCTTGATGAGCCGGTTCTCCACGACGAGCTGGCTGAACCGCACCATCAGGCGTTCCAGCGCGCCGCGGTCCACCGGCGGCCGGCCGCGGACGCCTTCGAGCGCCCGGTAGATCTTCGTCCGCTCCATGATGCGCCGCGCGAGCGTGGTGTTGAGCGGTGGCAGCCCCAGCGCGCGGTCCTTGAAGACCTCCACGAGCGACCCGCCGGTCCCGAACAGCATCACCGGACCGAACTGGGGGTCCATCGTGCTGCCGACGATCAGCTCGTATCCGTCGAGCGGGATCATCGGCTGCACCGTCACCCCGAGGAAATCGCCGGCGCTGTAGTGCGTGGTTACCGCGGTGCGGATCGCCTCGAAGGCCTCGCGCACCTGCGCTTCGGCGCCCAGGTTGAGGCGGACGCCGCCGACGTCGGTCTTGTGCGTGATCGTGTTGGAAAGCAGCTTCAGCACGACCGGGTAGCCGAGCGTTTCGGCGTGGGCGACGGCGGCGTCGGCGTCGAGGGCGAGCACGGTCGGCACGGTCGGGATGCCGTAGGCCGCCAACAGCTGTTTGGATTCGTATTCGTTGAGCAGGGCGCGGCCGTCGGCGTGGACGGAGGCGATGAGGGCGTTGGCCGCGTCGAACGCCGGCGGCGCCTCGCCGGGGTGCACGGGAAAGTCGGGCGTCTCATACAGCGCCGCGAGCCGGTAGGCGTGCTGCCACATGTAGGAAAACATGCGCGCGGCGGTATCCGGGTAGTTGAACGTCGGGATACCCACCTCGTTGAGCATCTTCTCGCCCTGCTCGATGCTCTCGCCGCCCATCCAGCTGGCGAGCGTCGGCAGCTTGCTGGCGTGCATGAGGTCGCGGATCTCGCGGGCCGTCTCCGTGGGGGAGGTCATGGCCTGTGGGGACAGGATGACGAGGATGCCGTCGCTGTCCTTTTCGTCGGCCAGGATCTTGAGGGTGTCGCTGTAGCGCTGCGGCGAGGCGTCGCCGATGAGGTCGATCGGGTTGGCGTGGCTCCACGTCTCGGGCAGCACCTTGTTGAGCCGCTCGATGCCGGCATCGGACAGCGAGGCCAGCTTCCCGCCGCTCGTCAGGAGCGCGTCGGTGGCGAGCACGCCGGGGCCGCCGGCGTTGGTGACGATGGTCAGGCGTGGGCCTTTCGGGGGCGGCTGCTTCGAGAGGATCTCCGACATGAAAAAGAGATCCGAGATCCGGTCCACCCGGAGCACGCCGCAGCGGCGGAAGGCGGCGTCGAGCACCTCGTCGCTGCCGGTCAGGGCGCCGGTATGGGAGGAGGCGGCCTTGGAGGCCTCCTCGGTCCGGCCGGCCTTGATCACGATGATCGGCTTGCTGAGGGCCACCTCGCGGGCGGCCGACATAAACGAGCGCGGGTCGCCGATCGACTCCATGTAGATGACGATGCTCCGCGTCTTCGGGTCTTCGCCGAGGTAGTAGATCAGGTCCCCCCAGCCGACGTCGAGCATCGAGCCGACCGAGATGAAGGCGCTGAAGCCGACGTTTTCCTGAAAACTCCAGTCGAGGATCGAGGTGCAGAGCGCGCCGCTCTGGCTGATGAAGCCGACGGATCCCGGCAGCGCCGTCGCGCTGGCGAAAGTGGCGTTGAGCCCCGTCGGGGGGTGCATCACGCCGAGGCAGTTGGGGCCGATGAGGCGCATGCGGCCCCGCCGCGCGATGTCCATCACCTCGGTCTCGAGCGCGACGCCCTCGGGGCCGCGCTCCTTGAAGCCGGCCGAGATGATGATCGCCCCCTTCACGCCGGCCGCCGCGCACTCGCGCATGACGTCGGGCACCGTGTGGGCCGGCGTGGCGATGACCGCGAGGTCGACCTGCTCCGGCACGTCGGCCACGGTCGGGTACGCCTTGATGCCCAGGATGCTCGGGCGCTTGGGGTTGACGGGATAAACCGTCCCGCCGAACGGGCTGCTGATCAGATTCCAGAGCAACGTCCGGCCGACGGTGTGGGGCTTTTCGGTGGCGCCGATGACGGCGACGCTCCGGGGCTCGAAAAGCGGCTTGAGGGAGCGGGGCTCGTGGCGAAGGACGTCGTGCGACGGGTCGCGCGAGGTCAGTTCGGCGAGCGAGGGGGCTGAGGAGATGTCCATCTATGTATCAAAAAAAGGGTGTTCGCGGAGAGGTGCGAAACGCGAGGCGCGATAGACGGATCCGGGTATGGCCACTTCCCGACGTTTTTAGCGCCATTACGGGAAAGGGGCTTGGGGGATGGGGGATGATGCAGGATGCAGGATGCAGGATGCAAGATACCGCAGCTAGCATCCAACTCCTGCATCTTGCATCCCAAAACCCGCATCCAACATCCTGCATCCTGCATCTTGCATCCCAAAACCCGCATCCTGCATCCCAAAACCCGCACCCAACATCCCCCATCCAACATTTTTTATGGGGCGTGAAGCTTCTGTGAATCGGATGAGCTAGATTGTGGGGCAGGGCCGGGTAGTGCCCACTTCCGGTCTTGCTGTCCTTTCTCGCACGCACGCTCACACCCTGGAATAACGTCTTAAGGGGCTCCCATTCGCCGGCCCCGTCGCTTCGTTTGTGCCTTCGTAGGAAGATGCGATCCTGACTGGCGCCATGCCCCGCCGGCTTCTGCCGGGAGGATAGGTATGCCTATAGTGGATCTTTTCTGGGCCCGCGATCGCGACGTGGATATCCACGTGATCGCCGGGGCGCCTTCGCCCGACCTGCGCGTCGGCCATCTGGTCCTCGAGAAGGACGATGGGACGACGGATTTCGCGAAGAACTACCTCGATACCAACGCCGACACCACCGTCACCTTCACCCCGCGTTTCAAAGGCGTCGTCGCCGGCAACACGGTGACGGGGCACGGCATCACGTTCGATACCACGACCGGCGTGGCGACGCTCGCCAACGCGCTGCCGTCCCCGCGCAAATCGAATTTTATCGTCGAGGTCGTCGCCCGCGACGCGGCGAGCGGGGATGAGATCGACCGGGACGAAATCCGCTACCACGTCCATCAGTCCATCACGAAACTGTGGCTTACGCCGGGCCGGCTGACCGTCCGCCCGTACGACACCATCCGCCCGACCCTCTCGCCCTACCGCTTCGCGGTTCGCGCGCAGTTCGACGACGGCACGGTGGGGGACCTGAGCGGTCTCCCGGGGCTGAGCTGGACGCCCGTGGGGCGCGTCCAGGGCAGCGGCCGGCTTCGGATCAACGCCGGCGACAACCCGGGCGACACCATCCCGATCACCGTCAACCTCCCTGCCGCCGTCCAGGCCGACGCCGCGGCGCGGTCGGCGACGGCGAACATGGTCGTCGCGGCCGACTGGTCGCCCGCCAACCCCATCGACGTGTCCATCGTCGTCGGCGGCGGATGGCCGGGCACGATCAACCCGGAGGTGGTGCCGAACGTGCTTTTTCTGGGGGATGGATTCGGCAGCACGCCGGCCGACAAGACCCGCTTCGAGGGCTACGTCAATTCGCTGGTGCACTTCCTGAAGACCAATCCGGTCAACCATCCCTACGACGTGCTGTCCACGTCGATGAACTTCTGGTCCGCCTTCATCCCGTCGGATCAAATCGGCGTCTCGGTGCGCTCGGAGGTGTATGCCTCGGGCACGACGATGCGTTTCGTGCCGCCGCCGAAGCCGGTGCCGGCCTCGCATACCGGGCGGTGGACGCTGGAGCATCTGATCTACATGGCCGGCCTGCCCGTGCCGACGGACGACCCATCCATCGCGGCGCGCACCAACGCCGCCATCAAGGCCGAATGGGCCGCGCAGGTCGATCCCGACCCCGCCCCGAAGGTCAACGACGACCTCATCAACCGCTGGCGGCGGCTGGCGAAGCGGACCGTCATCAACGACGTGGATACGCCGCTGGGCGTACGGGTCGGGGCCGCCATGGCGGACTCGGGCGACTACAAGGACATCCAGCTCAACCGGAGCGATCGGATCGACCGGGACAACCTGGACGTGCTCCTCCGCGCCCTCCGCGATCCGCGCGGCATCCCCGTCCAGGACCTCTGGGCGGAGCGGGCCGACCGCACGCGGCCCAACAACTACGACCTCGTGTGCATCCTCGTGCCCGCGCCCGGCCGCGCCCTCAACAGCGACGGCTACTTCTTCGTCAGCGTGATCGATGCCCTGAAGGTGAAGCCTATGGCCGGCACCAATGCGCTCGACCTCGACTACTCGACCGCCGACCTGCCGGCCGCGTCGGACAACGAGCGGGGCCGCGTGCTCGCCCACGAACTCACGCATTCCTTCGGCATCGGCGACGAATACGGCGAGCGGCTGGGGCCGCCGGTGGACCCCGGCGGACTCGACATCGACGAGAAGTACGGCAACCTCACCCTGGAGGCCGACGCCAAAAATGCGGCGGGCGACTTTCACGGCGACGAGGTCAAATGGAACTGGCACCGCGTGCGCAACGCCGGCGTGCTGGCCGCGGCGATCGTCGATGCCGGCGGCGGCACCTTCCGGCTGCCGCTGCGCCTCGGCCACGGCTACCGGTTCGCGAAGGGGGATACGGTGCACCTGCGCTTCCGGGAGTACCCGAAGCCGCTCATCAAAAACCCCAAGTTATCCGCGCCGCTGGAAGTCGTCGATCCGGCGCCGACCGACAGCGCGATCCACGTCCGCGTCAAGGCCGGCGCGGCCCTTCCGTACCCGAACCTGGTCGACCCCGCCAACTACATCGCCGAGTTTCCCGCCGGCTCCGTCGTCTACATCCCAACCCCCGCGCCGGCCTCGGTGCTTTCCGCGGCGTACCCGTACGCCGAGATGGTGGCGAAAAATATCAAGGACTACATCACCCAGGAAAAGAAGCCGCTCACCAAGGAGCCGGCCGACAAGGACGACGACGACGTGCAGGCGCCCATCTTCAAGCGCAACGTCAACCTGCCGGACTGCTTCAGCAAGAATCGCCCCCGCATCGTGGGGCTGTATTCGGGCGGCAAGGCCTACCACAAGGGGCTGTACCATCCCACGGGGTCGTGCGTGATGCGCGAGAGCCATACCGACGGGATGGAATTCTGCGCGGTATGCCGCTACGTGCTGGTCGACATGATCGATCCGACGCGGCATGCCGAGATCGACCGCAACTACACCCTTATCTACCCGCAGCGATGAACGAAGCGCAGGACACCTTTCAGCTGATCGCCGGCGAACTCATCCTGGCGGTCGACCCGCTCCGCGAGGCCTTCACCGACCCCGACCAGTTCGTGGCGCTGATGCGCAAGCTCGGCTGGGAGGCCACCGCCCTCCCGGACGCCTACGCCGGCCTCGCGTCCGCCATCGCCGACGCCGTCGACCTCGTCGACGACCTCGCCCAGGGCACGCCCGGCGCGTCGGAGATCCAGGCGCTGATCGCCACGGCGCAGGACCTCTACGACCGCATCCAGGGCATCGCCGTCGCCCCGCCGGGCGTCGACGCCGGCGCCTTCCTCGCGGAAATCGGCGAGCGGTTGTTCGAGTGCCTGCTGACGGAGTACCTCAACCGGCGTCAGACGGCGCTGTTCGGATTCCTGTCGGCCCTCAACGTCATCACCGTCGAGCACCACGACGCCACCGGGAGCAAGGGGCCGCACATCCAGACCCGGTTCCACTGGGACCGGATCCCGGATCTGCTCACCAACCCCGTCGCCATCCTCCAGGGCGTCACCGGATGGGGGACGCCGGCGCCGAATTACAGCTTTCTCTTCAATCAGCTCGCCAACCTGATGTACGGGCTGGGCTTCTCGGTCCGGCTGCTGGAGATCGACGAGGAGCTGACCCTCGGGTATACCGGCGAGCTCGACCTGCCGGGGCTCCAGCCGGCGCGCGGGCTCAAGATCCCGCTGTATTACAACGAGATCGGCGACACGCCGATCGAACTGGCGGTGGAGTTTCACGCGCTGCCGGGCGCCGGCGGCAAGCTGCCGGGCATCGTCATCCAGCCGGCGATCCCTTCCGTCATCCCGCTGAGCTACCAGCTCGGCGAGGAGGTCGACCTCGAGATCCGCGCCGGCACCGACATCGGGTCGCAGTTCGGCATCCTCCTCTGTCCGGGCGTGTTCGACGTTAAATACCCGTTCCAGGACGGCACCTTCCCGTCCGCCGGCTTCGGGTTCACGATCGACTTCCATCCCGCCGAGCCCATCCTGCTGTTCGGATCGCCGGGCGGGTTGCGGCTCGAATGGAAGGGCGGCACCGTCGGCGGCGAGGCGCAGTTCGTGGGCGGCGAGCTCGAGGTGATCCTCAACCTGGGGATGAAGGACCTGACGCTGGTGCTGACGGCCGGCGAGGGCGACGGCTTCCTCCAGACCATCCTCGGCGATGCCGAGAAGCGGATCAGCATCCCGCTGGGGATGTCGTGGTCCAACAAGCACGGCTTCGGTTTCCAGGGCTCGATGAACTTCGAGCTGTCGTTTAACCCGCACTTCGACCTCGGCTTCATCCAGGTGCCGGAGTTCCGGCTCTCGCTCGGGCTGCCGGCGGGGAGCAGCAACCAGCTCAAGCTGGAGGCCGGCGTAAACATCCAGGGCGACCTCGGGCCGCTCCAGTTTGTCGTCGAGCAAATCGGGCTGGGGGTTTATGCGGCGTTCGAGCCCGGCAACCTGGGTCCGATGGACCTCTCGCTGGGCTTCAAGCCGCCGAACGGCGTCGGGCTCTCGATCGACGCCGGCGTGGTGAAGGGCGGCGGGTATCTGTATTTCGATTTCGACAACGAGGAATATGCCGGCGCGCTGGAGCTGGAGTTCAGCGGCTTCCTGACGCTCAAGGCCATCGGGCTGATCACCACCCGCATGCCCGACGGCTCGCAGGGCTTCTCGCTCCTGATCGTCATCACCGCCGAGTTTGGCACCGGGCTGCAGCTCGGGTTCGGGTTCACGCTGCTGGGTGTGGGCGGCATCCTGGGCCTCAACCGGCGGATGAACCTCGAGCCGCTGGTCGAAGGCATCCGGACCGGGGCCATCGACAGCGTCATGTTTCCGGAGGATGTGGTGGCCAACGCCCCGCGCATCATCTCCGACCTGCGCACCTTCTTCCCGGTGGAGGAGGGGGTCTTCCTGATAGGCCCGATGGCGAAGCTGGGCTGGGGCACCCCGACGCTCATCAGCCTCTCGCTCGGCGTCATCTTCGAAATCCCGGGCAACATCGCCATCCTGGGCGTGCTGAAGGTGGTGCTGCCGGACGAAGACGCGGCGCTCATCCGGCTTCAGGTCAATTTTATCGGGGCGATCGAGTTCGACAAGGAGCGCGCGTATTTCTTCGCCGCGCTGTTCGACTCGCGCATCATCTTCATGACCATCGAGGGCGAAATGGGCGTCCTCATGGCGTGGGGGAGCGACAGCAACTTTGTCGTTTCCGTCGGCGGCTTCCATCCCCAGTTCACCCCGCCACCGCTGCCGTTCCCGAGTCCGAAGCGGGTTTCGGTGGATATCCTGAATACGTCCTACGGGCGGATCAGCGTCTCGGGGTATTTCGCCGTGACGTCGAACACGGTCCAGCTGGGCGCGCGGGCCGAGCTGTATTTCGGGTTCAGCGACTTCAAGGTGGAGGGATGGATCGGGTTCGACGCGCTTTTCCAGTTCAACCCGTTCTATTTCATCGTCGAGATCTCCGCCGGCGTGTCGCTCAAGGTCTTCGGCGTGGGGCTGTGGAGCATCTCGCTCAAGTTCACGCTCGAGGGCACGTCGCCGTGGCGTGCGAAGGGCTACGGCAAGCTGTCGCTGCTCTTCTTCTCCATCAAGGTCAACTTCGACTACACCTGGGGCGAGGCGGAGAACACCGCGCTGCCGCCGATCGCCGTCATGTCGCTCGTGTCGGGCGAACTCGACAAGATCGACAACTGGACCGCGACGGTGCCGGCGTCCAACAGCCTCCAGGTGGCGCTGCGCGCGCTGCCGGCGGGGACGACGGACCTCGTCCTGCATCCGGTCGGGACGCTGACGGTGGCCCAGCGGGCGGTGCCGTTCGACATCACGCTCAACAAGATCGGCAGCCAGAAGCCGAGCGACGTCGAGTCGGTGTCGGTGACGGCGCTGGGCGGGCTGGCGAAGGTGAAGGACGTCGACGCGTCGTTCGCCATCGCGCAGTACCAGGACTTCAAGGACGCCGAGAAGCTCTCGAAGCCGGCGTTCCAGCCGCAGCACGGCGGGCTGGAACTGGCCACGGCCGACCGGGCCTACCAGACCGGCAAGGTCACCGAGCGCAACGTCCGCTACGAGACCATCATCATCGACACGAACTACCAGCGGTACGTCGTTCCGCTGTTCGAATTCCTATCCAGCCTCTTCACCCTGTTTTTGCGGGGCAACGCGGTCACGAAATCCGTCCTCTCGAACAGCTACAAGAAGCAGCTGCAGCCGTTCGACGAGCGGATCGCGGTGGGGACGGACGGCTACGCGGTGGCCTTCAACAGCACCAACACGCTGTACGACGGGCAGGCCGTATTCACCAGCGAGGCGCAGGCGCGCGAGTTCATGAACCGGACCGTCGCCGGCGACCCGGCGATGGCCGACGCGCTGCATGTGATCCCCCAATTTGAACTGAGCATGGCGGCATGAGCAAGCTAGGCATCTACACGTTCCTCCCCTGGCTGCGCCAGGGCATCGCCAACCAGATCACGCAGGCCGACGACGGCGCCGCCGGCAGCAGCCGCGCGACCGTCAACGTGACCCTGCGCATCACCGGGAAGAAGACGGGCGGCGGGGATGAGGTGCAGGACATCGTCAAACCCGTGCAGCTCTACGGCCCGGGCGATATCGTCGGCATCGACGCGAAGGCCATCGTCAAGACCGAGCCGCGCAACTGGATCACCAACTTCGAGACGAACTACCTGCCGGGGATCGATTTCTACGACGAGGACTTCCCCTGGCGCTACACGCCGGCCGCGCCCGACGCGGCCACGAAGAGCCGGCTGCGCCCCTGGATCATGCTCGTCGTGCTCAAGGAAGACGAGTTCACCGACGGCGTGGGCGTCGCGGGCCGGCCGCTGCCGTACGTCGTCGTCGAGGACCTCACCGTCTTCCCGAAGGCGAGCGACCTCTGGGCGTGGGCGCACGTCCACGTCAACCGCGGCCTGATCGCCGCGCCGGGCGATGTGTTCGTCGGCGCCAACGAAAACGGCGCCGTGCTCGACGGCTTCGAGGACACGCTCGCCGAGGACCCCGACCTCGCCTATTCCCGCATCCTGTGCCCCCGCCAGCTCGAGCCCGACACCGGGTATCACGCCTTCCTGATGCCGGTCTTCGAGACGGGTCGGCTCGCCGGCCTCGGCATGGACCCCGAAACCGCGCCCGGCGCGACGGCCTCGGCCTGGGAAGCCGCCGGCCGGCCCGAGGGCACCTCGTTCCCGTACTACTACCGCTGGTATTTCCGGACGAGCACGGTGGGGGACTTCGAGTACCTCGTCCGCCTCCTCAAGCCGCAGCCGATGGACCGCCGCGTCGGGCGCCGGCCGATGGATGTGCAGGATCCGGGCGTCAACCTGCCGGGGATCGACGACGCCGACCTCGGCGGCATCCTCAAGCTCGGCGGCGCGCTCCAGATCCCCGAAGACACGCTCGGCGACGAAGACCGGGCCGATGTCCAGAAGTACGAAAACTGGGACGAGCCGTACCCGCACGTCTTCCAGCAGCGGCTGGCCGAGTTCATCAACCTGACGGACGATTACGCCCGGCAGGCGGCCGCGGCGGCCAACGCCGGCACCGGCCTGCCGGACAGCGTCCGCACCAACCCGGACCCGCTCATCACCGCGCCGCTCTACGGCCGGTGGCACGCCCTCACCGAACGGCTGCTCAAGGATCCCGCCGGCGACCCGCTGCCGCAGACCCGGAACTGGGTGCACGAACTCAACCTCGACCCGCGGTTCCGGACGGCCGCCGGCTTCGGGACCAGGGTCGTCCAGCAAAACCAGGAGACCTACATGGAGGCCGCCTGGAAACAGGTGGGCGACGTGCTGAAAGCCAACCAGCAGATCAAGTGGGCGCAGCTGGCGGTGCAGACGTCGTGGGTGTGGTACGAGACGCACCTCAAGCCCATACAGGCGCAGCAGCCCGACCAGTTTTTCGCCCTCACCGCCCCGCTCGACCGCCGCGTGCTCGTCGACGGCAAGACGCGCTTCTTCGTGCAGAAAGCCAGCCCGGTGCCGCGCGCCGTCGTCGCCGCGCCGATGCGGCGCATCGCGCGCCCGCGGAGCCGCGCCGTGACGAAGCTCGGCTTCCCGGCCGGCGCCGGCCCGATGGCGATGGTCTCCCGGATCAACGCCGGCGAGATCCACCCCGCGCCGCCCAAGGTGACGCCGCCGTCGCTCCCCACGCCCGACCAGATCGCCGACGCCGCGCAGCCGACCGGGCTGCCGGGTTTTCTGCTGGACTGGCTCCGCCGCGCGCGCTGGCTCCGGTGGCTCTTCCTGGCGATCGCGCTCATCATTCTGATTCTCCTCCTGCTGTTCGTCGGTCCCGACCTCGCCGGCCTCACGCCGGGGCTCGGTTCGCTCGCCGGCATCGCGCTGGCGGTCGCGATCGGGCTGCTCTGGCTCTTCCAGCGCTCCGGCCGCGTCATCGAGCAGCAGGAAGCGGCCGATACGCTGGGCGAGGACAGCCTGACGCCCGATGCCGTGAACACGCTGCCGCGAAGCCCGAACTTCGTCCTCACGCCCATCGACGCGGCGTTCGAGCCGGTGCGGGGCGGGAGCGACAGCGCGGAGGCGACGCGGTTCAAGGCCGGCCTGTCGGGGGCGTTCGAGCTCATCCAGGCCAGCAAGGCGGTGTCGGCCCTGCCGACGCCGGTGCCGATGGATCTGCCGGCGGTGTCGCGGCAGACGTTCGTGTCGATCGACCCGGCGGTCACCATCCCCCGGCGCACGCTCGTCCGTGTCATCATCCCGGATCGCATCAAGGGCAAACTGATCGAACAGTTCGTGGAGGCGATGGCCTACCCCGAGTTCGACACCCCGATGTACAAGCCGCTCGTCGACCTCTCGTCCGAACTCTTCCTGCCCAACATCCAGTTCGTCGCCGAAAATAGCATCTCGCTGCTCGAGACCAACCAGCGGTTCATCGAATCCTACATGGTGGGCCTCAACCACGAGTTCGGGCGCGAGCTGCTCTGGCGCGAGTACCCGACCGACCAGCGCGGGAGCTACTTCCGCCAGTTCTGGGACGTGAGCTCGTTCCTGGACCGCACCGGCGCCGACCCCGAGGCGCTGAAGGAATCGCTCCGCGACATCCCGCCGATCCACCGGTGGTCGAAGTTCTCGAACCTGGGCGACCACGACAACCGCGAGAAGCCCGGCGAAAACGAGGAGGAGCTGGTGCTGGTCATCCGGGGCGAGCTGCTCAAGAAATACCCGACCGCCGTCATCTACGCGCAGCGCGCGGCGTGGGAGAAAAAGGGCGACGGTACACCGGACAAGACGAAGCCGCGCCGGCTGATCGCCGTCACGCCGGCGGAAGAAGAGAATCCGCCCGAAAGCAAGATCCGCACGCCGCTCTACGAAGCGAAAGTGGATCCCGACATCTACTTCTTCGGCTTCGACCTGACGGCCCTGGAAGCGAAAGGCGAGACCGAGGAAGATCCCGACGATCCGGGCTGGTTCTTCGTCATCAAGGAGCGCCCCGGCGAGCCGCGTTTCGGGCTGGATGTGGACCAGGATGGCGAGCCTGGAGGGACCAAAAATGTCTGGAACGACCTGTCGTGGACGGATGTCGGCGTCGCGCCCGGGTCCTTCCTGGCGCCGCTGCCTCCGCCGGCGGTGACGCTGGAAGCGCCGGCCGGCTCGCCGCTGCCCCAACTCGTCGCCCAGCACAACGAGGACATCCAGATCCCCTGGAATGCCAGCGTCAGCGCCGCCGAGATGGCCTACATCCTGTATCAGGTGCCGGTGCTCGTCGGGGTCCACGCCTCGGAGATGCTGCCGGATGTGTAGCAGATAATCGATAGTGAATGGAGGATAGAGGACGGGGACGAAGCATGCTGCATCGTCTGAATGTATAACCATCAGCGCCATGCCATTTCAAACCGCCATGTCATCTCGACCGGAGCGCACACGCATGTGGGCGCGAAGCGGAGAGACCTCCTCGGGTTTGGCACCATGCCAGGCGGCGGGAGGTCTCTCCGCTACTCCCCGCGGATGCGGGGATTCGGTCGAGATAACATCCTGGTTAAAATGACAGTTACGATCCTCACCCATGACGATCGACCATCGACCGTCATCCATCGCCCATCGCCATGTCCTTCCATCAACTCAGCACCGATCTCGAACAGACGCGCCGCCAGAAGGAGCAGGCGCGGTTGTCGCTGCATCTCAACCGGGAGCGGCAGCGGCAGAACGAGGCGGCCCGGGCCGCCCTCGACCGGGTATTCGACCCGGAGAGCGAGGCGCACCAGGCGCGGCTGCACGCCCTGGAGACGGAGCAGAAGGAGCTGGCCGGCGCCGGCGTCAAGCTGGCGGCCGCGCTGGATCGGATACGGACCGCGGAGGGGCTGCTGCTCGAACAGTTCCTGCCGTTTTCCGACCCGCGCCAGCACCTCGGGCAGAAGGATGCGACGCTGCCGTTCATGCTGTTTCCGGTCCGGATCGAGACGCGGTTCAAGACGGTGGTGTCGGACGGGGTGACGGCGCCGCAGCTCTGGGTGCGCGTGTACCCGGACACGTGCATGGTGGACACGTTCGAGTCGTTCCTCTCCGAGAGCGAGCGCGAGAGCACGCGGCTGTTCTGGGTCAACTGGGCGAAGGCCGGCGGGGTGGAGGAGCAGCAGCGATCGGCGTGGCGGGCGCTGGTGGGATCGTTCGGCTCGGGCCGGGCGGCGTGGCTGATCGAGCAGTACCGGCCGGCGGATGCCGCCGCCTGGCCGGCCAAGGCGGATGCGGACGACATCGTCCTGGCGATTGCCCCGGCGACGCCGCTGCCGCCTGCCCAGCGCGGGCCGGCGGCCGTGTACTGGGAGGCGATCTGGCGGTCCGACGGCGAGGCCGGCGCGGTGGCCGCGGCGCAGTCGACCCTCAAAGCCGCCGTCGGCGCCGAGCAGGCCTCCGTTATTGCACTGGAGTATGCGCCGGTCAACCTGACCGACGCGCCGGCGACGAAGGCGAAAAGCGACGCCGCGGTGCAGGTGGTGTGGGTCGATCTGCCGGCGGTGGAAGCCACCGCGACCCAGCAGCAGTCCTGGGCCCAGGCGCCACGGGTCGACATCCTGCCCGAGCGGTTCGTGCTGCTCGGGTACCGGAACAACCAGGTGGTGCTCGAGCGGCTCGGCGAGCCGATACCGTCGCCGCTGGTGGCCGGCCCCGACCCGCTCGCGCCGCCGGAAGATCAGCTCCGGCTCGAGGACGGCGACATTGTGGTGGGGGAGCCGATGAAGTGGATGGTCGATTTTGACGAGGCCGTGCGCGTCGGGATGGCGTTTCGCATCCCGCTTTCGTCGCTCGACGCCCAGGCCGGCTTCGACCAGCTGCTCGTCCTCGGCGTCCGCCTCAGCGCCGACGAGGGCGATGGGCAGCGTCTGATCCAGAACCTGCTCCTGCATCATCAACAGGGCACCAACGGATTCAGCATCCTGCCGAACGGCTCGCCCACGAACAACACCGAGGGCGCTGGCTCGGCCTTCTCGGAAAACGAGGACGCCGACGAGACCTTCGAGACGGTCTTCGCCGGGACGCCGCTCGTCCACGACGCCGACTTCCGGACCCGGCTCGACGGTCAATGGCTGGCGGATACGCTCGGGCTCGACCTCGCCACGTTCGACCGGACGCCGAACAGCCGCGGGCGCGACCAGTGCGAGGCGCGCGCCATGAACACCGTCCTCTGGCCGGCCACGCTCGGCTACACCATGGAGACGATGATGAAGCCGGTGTTCGGCGACGAGACGATCGCCGAGACGCGGTGGTTCTTCACCCAGTTCGTCACGGGCCGGGGCCTGGCGCCGGCCATCCGTATCGGCGATCAACCCTACGGCATCCTCCCGACGACCGCCTTCAGCCGCGTCAGCTGGCTCAAGGATGGAAAATGGCGCACACCGGACGGCGTGGCACACCCCGAAGGGTACCGGGCGTTCATGCAGCGCCTCGACCAGATCCTGCGCGCGATGCGCGTGGACTGGGCGGCTATGGCGGCGAAGGTGCCCTATGTGGGCAAGGCTGGCGACCCCCATCAGCTGCTGCTGGACATCGTGGGCCTCACGCCGTCGTCCATCGAGTTTTACCAGCGCTACGCCGAGAGCATCGACGAGGTCGTCAACCGCCTCAAGCTGGCGGGTTTCTGGACGTGGTTTCAGTCCGTCCCGTTCTGGCTTTCGTACTCCCGCTCCGGGATGGATCTGCTCGCGAAGCTCGGCTACACGGGCGACATCACCCCCGAGATCCTCGAAAAGTTTTTCCTCCAGGAGCCCAACAAGCTGACGGGCCCGGTGGTGGACGACGTCAAGCTCTCCGAGGTCGACCCGATCCGGGCGTATACCGACGATGGGAAAAACTACATCGAATGGCTCGCCGACGCGGCCCGTACGTCGCTCGACCGGGTGCGCAAGCAGGAGGGGTTCACCGACAACAAGCGCCCGATCGCGCTGCTCTATCTCCTCCTCAAATACGCGATCGAGCAGGGCTATTACGACGCCGGCCTCCGCCTCTACGAACAGTTCGCGGTGCTGAATGCCGAGCAGCTGGCCGTCGCCCGGCTCGATCCGAGCTTCATCCATGTCGGCACGCCCGTGACGCCCGCGCCGGCCGCCCGCAGCAAACCGCTCCAGTTCGAGCAGCGGAGCGAGAGCCGGTACGAATACCTCTACCGCGCGGAGCCGGCAATCACGAACGACGACGTCTTGCTCGTCGGGGACTACATCCCCCGCGTCATCGGCGACGTGTTCGCTACGCGGTACCTGACCGAACAGCTCCAGGCGCTGGATCACCTCGCCGCGACGCCCACGGCCCGGCTCGAACGCGCCCTCGCCGAACACCTCGACCTCGTCACCTACCGGCTCGACGCGTGGCGGTGGGGGATGCTGAACTACCAGGTTGCGTCGATGCGGTATCGCGGGGAGGAGGAATCGCCGGTTCGCCGCGGCGTCTATGTAGGCGCGTTCGGCTATCTGGAAAATGTGCGCTCCGAGAACAAGGTGCTGACGCCGGTGACGCTGGATGCCGAGTTGACCGACGTGTTCAGGCCGGCGGAGGAGCCCGTGCTCTTGCGCGACAGTACGAACGGCGGCTACATCCATGCCCCCTCGATCGATCATGCGATCACGGCGGCGGTGCTGCGCAACGGCTACATCAGCAACGCCACGCCGGCGACGCCCGACGCGCTGAAGGTCAACCTCTCGTCCGCCCGCGTCCGCGCGGCGCTCGGCGTCATCGAGGGGATCCGCAACGGCCAGACGCTCGGGGCGCTGCTCGGCTACCAGCTCGAGCGCGGGTTGCACGACCGGCACGATGTGGAGATCGATGTGGCGATCTACGCCCTGCGCCAGGCGTTTCCGCTGGCCTCGGGCCGGATCAAGGATACGAAGACCGAAGACGAAGCCATCGAGTCGGTCGAGGCCCGCAACGTCATCGACGGCCTCGCCCTGGCGGAGCAGATCCGCACGTCGGGTCAGCGGACGTATCCGTTCGGGAAGACGCTGCCGACGATGGCGGAGCTCGGCGTGGCCAACCCGGCCGGCGCGCTCGCGGCGATCAACGAGGAGGTCGACCGGATGCTCGACGTGAACGACGCCGTCGCCGACCTCGCGATGGCGGAGGGCGTCTACCAGGCCGTGCAGGGCAACTACGGCCGCACGGGCGCCGCGCTCGAAGCGTATGCGCGCGGCACCTTCCCGCCCGAGCCGCAGGTCGTCCAGACCCCCCGCAGCGGCCAGACGCTGTTGCATCGGGTGGGGCTGCACTTCCAGGCCGGCCTCGACGGCACCGTATCCCCGAACCTCCTCGCCGTGACGCCCCGCGCCGAGGCCGAGCCGGCGGTGAACGCCTGGCTGAACGGCATCCTGCCGGATCCGGCCTCCGTCGTCTGCCACGCCCGGTACGTCGACACCGCCGGTGTCGAGCGCGTCGTGGAAGTCAACCAGCAGCATCTGGGCATGCAGCCCATCGACCTGCTCTACGGCGCCAATGCCGATCTCGATCAGGCGATGGCGGATCTGGACGACCGCATCGTCCAGCACGTCGTGGGCGCGCAGGTGCTGCGCCCGGATATCGCCGTCCGCATCGACTACACGACGCGCCCGTCGGGTGGGCGGTATGCGTTCTTCGAAGTGGGCGCGATGCTGCGCGGCTCCGCGGTCTGCTGCTGCGGTCGCGCCCGCTCGATGCGTCCGACATCGCGCTGGTCAACGAGGCGACGCGGTCGGACACGAAGTCCGTATCGGTGGATGAGGCCCGGATCCTCGGGCCGAAGGCAAAACTCACCGAACTCCTCGCCGCCGCCGGCGACGACCTCACCAAACTCCTGGCCGACCTCGACGCGTCGCTGGCGGATCCCGTCGCCAACCGGGCGGCAGTGCTGGCCGGCGTCGACCTGTGGTCCGGCCGCTTTATGCCGCTTGCGAGCGCCGCCGGCCGGTTCGGGATGACACAGGCCGCGCCGGGGTTCGTGTATCAGGGCCGCAAGACGCGCTACACCGGGCTTCTGGCGCTGCTCGACGACCTGGCCATGCGCTGGTCGGCGAAACAGACGGCGCACCTCGACCTCATGGCGGACGCCGCCGCCGCGTCCAGCGAGGAGGAGGGGGTCGATCTGATGACCCGGGCGGAGGCGCAGATCTCGACCGAATACACCACGCCGCGGCCGGCGACCCGCGCCGCGTACGCGCTCGCCATCCAGCCGAAACGCGTCGCGTTCGACGCCCGCCTGCAGGATGTCCAGAACCTCCGCGCGGCGCCGCCCATGACGGTGAGCGGCCTCGCCCAGGCGATCGCCGCGCTGCTGCCCGTCGATGCGTTCGACATCCAGACGCCCGACCTGGAAGGGGAGGAAGACGCCATCGTCCGCTATGTGCAGGAACTGCGCATCCGGGTCGCTTCCCTCGCCACGGAGATCGCCCGCCGCCTCGCCGTGGCGCAGGCGGCGCTCGACGAGGCGAACGCCGAAGCCGACCTCGCGAGGCGCGCCGACGCCCGCGTCCGCGCCGGCAAGGAGTTGTTCGGGGAAGACTTTGTCGTCGTGCCCGAGTTCAGCCTCGGCGAGGAACAGGCGGACGAGCTGCACAACGCCTGGACCGACCGCGACGTGCTGATGACGCACCTCGTCGACCCGGCCGGGCCCGATCTCGACTTCCCGGTCGACGACTGGCTCTACGGCGTCGCCCGCGTCCGCGAAAAAATCAAACACTGGGAGCAGACGACCCTGCTCGCCGACGCCTTCGGCCGGCCCGAGCCGGCGCTCACGCCGCTCCAGCTGCCGTACCGGGCGGACGACCGCTGGCTGGCCATGCCGTTCCCCGAAGACTATGTGTTCGATGGCGACCGGCTGCTCTATACCGCCCATTTTGCGACGCCATTCGACCGCAGCCGGCCTCAATGCGGGCTCCTGCTGGACGAGTGGACCGAGATCGTGCCGTCGAAAGAGGAGACGACCGGCCTGACGTTTCATTACGACCGCCCGAACAGCGAGCCGCCCCAGACGATCCTGCTGGCCGCCTCGCCGGTCTTCAGCGGGGGATGGACGTGGGCCGACCTCGTCGACACCCTCCGCGAGACGATGGATGAGGCGCGGCTGCGCGCCGTGGAGCCGGCGCAGGTGGATGACACCGCCTACGCCCGTTTCCTGCCGGCGGCCGTGATGGCCGTCACCCGCCACCCGATCACCATCATGCTCAACCTGGCGGAAAACAATCGATTGATCGACATCCCCAGCCAATAGGCACCATGCGTCGGTCGGGTTAGGTCCCCTCAGGGACCGTAACCCGACACATCGTTAACACCATTTTTTATGTTCATGTCGGGTTACGGTCCCCGGAGGGACCTAACCCGACCTACGGCTGCAATCCCATGCTCGAATACGTCCAAATCGATGACATGCCGCTTGCGCTCGAGGCGCGCGAGCTGCCTACGGTGACGCTCTGGAACCGGATCGAGGCGCGGCCGCGGTCCGACCAGTTCGACCGGGCCCTCAAGGCTGAAATCCGCGACCCGCTCTGGATGCTGACGCGCCAGTGGCAGATGGGCGAGTTCGAGGGCGACGACGCCGGCTCGCCCATCTTCGCCAAGATCCACATGGCGACGACCCGTCTCACGCGATACCGGGCGGCGGAGCATCCGACGCGGGCCTTTTCCGAGGACGTCCCCCTCGAAGCGCAGGTCGAGCAGCGGCCGATCCCGTTCCACGTCGGCGACCAGTACGTCTCGCTCGACCTCCGGCTCGCGATGGGTCGGCAGTGGATCAAGCTGCTCAACAAGGCCGGCCTGGCGCTGGCCGCCGGCTACCGGCAGGCCTATGCCATCGATCAACCCGATCCCGACGATGCGGCCCAGGCGCAGGTCGTCGCGCATCGCGACGCGTGGCAGCAGGTGGCGGCTGTCGCCGGCGAGCGGGCGATGGACGGGTATGCGCTGTATGCGCACCTCAAGGCCGGCGGCGATCCCGCCGACGGACTGCCGGCCCCGCCCTCGCCGGCCGATGCGCTGAAGCTCGCCGAACTCGCGCCCCGATTCGCGGCCTGGTACGAGGCGCTGTTTTTCCAGCCCGACGAGCCCGACGAAAACGCGTGGAAGCCGAGCTATCTCGAATATCAGTTCGCCTGCTCGGCCCCGGAGGGCAGCGCCGAGAAGGTGTACACGGCCGACGCGTATTACCAGGGCCGGCTGGACTGGTACAGCGTCGACATCGACCCCGATAAAAAGACCATCGACGGCGAGCCGCCCGTCCCGCCGCCGGCGGACGTTCCGCCGCCGCCCACGACCACCTCGTTCGTGCCCACCCAGGTGACCTACGACGGCATGCCCAACACGCGCTGGTGGGCGTTCGAGGACCGGAAGACCAACTTCGGCGACATCGCGCCGGATACGACGGATATCGGCAAGTTGCTCTTCATGGAGTTCGGGCTGGTGTTCGCGAACGACTGGTTTCTCGTGCCGCATACGCTGCCGGCGGGCAGCATCGCCTCGGTGCGCGGGATGGCGGTCACGAACGTGTTTGGCGAGCGGATCTGGATCGAGCCGGCGGGCAAGGGGCCCGACGACGCCTGGCAGCGGTGGGCGATGTTCACCGTCAGCCGGCGCGGCATCGACGACGCGCAGGCCGACACGAGACTGTTGCTGCTGCCCACGGTGCCCAAGGTGCAGGAAGGGCCGCCGGTCGACGACGTGCTGCTGATCCGCGACGAGATGGCCAACATGGTGTGGGGCGTAGAGCGCCGCATCCCGTTGCCGTCGGGGGCGTCGAAGCCCGGCAACGAAGCCGGCTACGAAACGCGCGGCTTCCACCAGCGCCTGCTGCGGCAGGGGCTGGAGGACGGGTCGATCCTGCCGGACGAGAACGTGTACAGGGCGCCGATCCGGTATGAGGTGATGAATACCGTCCCCGAGCACTGGATTCCGTTCGTTCCGGTCCACGTCCCGGGCAGCAACCGCGAGATCCAGCTCCAGCGCGCCGCGCTGCCGCGTGTGCTCGACGGCGCGCCGGCGGATCAGCCGCCGGTGAAGGTGGAGCCTCGGAGCCTGCTGCTGCGCCACGGGCTCGACGCGTCGCAGCCGTATTTCCTGCACGAGGAAGAGGTGACGCGCGCCGGCATCCGGGTGACGCAGGCCTACCAGCGCACCCGGTGGTACGGCGGCAAGGTTGTGACCTGGTTCGGCGCCCGAAAACAGACCGGCCGCGGCGAAGGGTCCAGCGGGCTGGCGTTCGACCGGGTGGTGGAGGTCCCGTTCGCCCCCGAACCCCCGCCCGATGCCGCCCCGGTGTGAACCTGATGCCGCCGTGCCGCCGGCGCGCGGCCACCCATCCCCGGAACCCGTCCGCCCCGCATACGTAGCACGCCCACCAACGGGCCTGCCGGCGCCAGATGCCTTTCTACCTCCCGGCAGCCCGAAGTCGACACGACTCGGCCTGGCCGGCGACGATCTCTGGCCGCACATCCGATCCAGCGCATGCACCTCATGGATCGGATTCGACACATCCGGAAACGAGCCCGAAGTGGCCCATGAAAAAGGCAACACGCACGAAGTTCGAGGCGTTACGCGCAAAAACGACCAGCCTGACGGACGCCGCACGGCGAGCCGACGCCGGCCAGCATATCCCGGAACTGACCGAAGTGCTGGATGAATTGCACGCCTTTCAACTCGAGCTGGAAACCCAGAAAGACGAACTAAAGGTCGCCCAGGATCGCCTCGCCCAGATGCGCTCCGAGTACCGCCATCTCTTCGACTTCGCCCCCGTAGGCTACCTGGTGTTCGACGCGGATGGCGTCATCATGGACATCAACGCCACCGCCCGGGAAATGCTGGGCGTGACGGACCGCGATCTCTACCGCCAGCCGCTGCTGCCGTTCGTGGCGACGAAGGACCGGCGCGTTTTTATCCGCCATCTTCAGGACGTGATCGCGTCGAAAGAGACGCTGCGCTGCGAAATCGAGGTGCAGAGTTCGCAGGGCGAAACCCATCACGTGGAGATGGTCAGCTCCGTGATCTTCTCGAGCAGCGAAAACGACGTCCTCGTCCGCACGGCCCTCATCGATCAGAGCGAACGCACCGCGATGGAGCAGGACCTCATCCGCGAGCGCGAAAAAGCCCTGCAGTCGGCCCGCTTCATGAATGAGTTCATGGCCAACATGAGCCATGAAATCCGCACCCCTCTCGCGAGCGTCATCGGCTTCGCCGATCTGCTGGTGGACGAGCTGCCGGACGAATACAAGGAGATGGCCGAGCTCATTTCGAGCGGCGGAAACCGCCTCCTCAATACGCTCAACTCCGTGCTCGACTTCGCGCGGCTGCAGTCCCGCCGGACGCGCGTCGTGCTCAAACCCACGGACGTCTCGAAACGCGTCGAGCACCAGTGCCGGCTCATGCAGCCACTACTCGGGGGCAAGGACGTCGAACTCACCTTCGCCACGAACAGCCACAACATCATCGCCTCGCTCGACGGCAATTTCCTGGATCGGATCCTGAACAACCTGATCGGCAACGCCATCAAGTACACCGAGCAGGGGGCGGTCCACGTCGACGCCAATCGGCTTGAGGACTGGGCCGAGATCGTGGTGAGCGATACGGGCATCGGCATCGACACGGACTTCCGGCCGCATCTCTTCGAGCCGTTCCATCAGGAACACATGGGCAGCGACAGGCCCTACGAGGGCGTCGGCCTCGGCCTTGCGATCACGAATCGGCTCGTCCAGCTGATGGGCGGCGAGATCGAGGTGGACAGCGAAAAGGGCAAGGGCAGCGTCTTTCGGGTACGTTTCCCGCTGTTGAAGAAGCAAAACGCCCAGGAGACGCCGACCCTCGCGGAAGTGCAATCGGAAGAGCGCAAGCTCCTGCTGAAGGATAAGCGGATCCTCGCCGTGGAAGACAACCGCGAGACGCGCATGCTCGTGGAAATCCTGCTGGGCAAACAGATGCGGGTGGATGCCGTGCGTTGTTACGACGAAGCGCTCGAACATTACCGCAACGGCTCCTACGATGCGTTGCTGATCGACATCAACCTGGGAGAGAAGAAGACCGGGATCGATTTGCTTCAGTACGTCATGGCGCACCCCCCGGAACGCGCGCCGTACTGCATTGCCTTCACGGCCTACGCCCTGCCGACCGATCAGGAGAAATACCTCGAACTTGGATTCGACGACTACCTCTCCAAGCCTTTCACGCACGAGGCGCTCAACAAGGTGCTCGATCGGTTTCTGGATTCGCGCAGTCTGACGGAGGGCGCCGAGCCCGAACCGGAGGACACGCCGGCCGCGCCGCATGCCGGCGACGGCCTGAGCGCGCCGCTGCCGCTCCAGCTCACCATCGGCCGAAAGCCCGTCGCGCCGGCGGATCGACGGGGGAGCTGAGGCGTCCGGCTACCGGCCGCGCTGCGCGATGACGTACCGCGCCACTTCGCCGACGGGAGCCAGCCAGATCCCGTTCGCCGGGTCGGCGGCGTAGGTCATGAGGTCCTCCAGCATCGTCACGTGCGTCGTCTGTTTGCCGCTGCTGCCGATTTCGTGGCCGGCGAGCACCAGCCAGCTGTTGTAGGTCTTCGCGAAGTCGATCAGGTCCTCGATCGCATCGAATTCCTTGCCGTCCATCTCCATCCCGAGGAGCTGCGCCATGTCGGCGCGGAGCGGGTCGTTCGGGCCTTCGTCCAGCCAGCCGCGGCCGGTCAGGAACAGCTCGTCGATGAGCGGGACATAACTCTGCGTATTCCGACCGCGTCCGATAAAGGTCATCCCGCACGGGTAGGCGAAGGAGACCGGCGAGACGCCGAGCATCTCTTCGATCAGGCGGTTTGTCTCGACCAGTTCGCCCCGCATCCGATCCATCGAATAGGCCTCGAGGGCGTTGTCCGAGATCCACACGAAATTGCCGGTGCACGGGTGGTTGATGGAGTGGTTGCCGATTTCATGGCCGGCCGCCACGGCCGCCTTCCATCCGTCCAGCCGCTCCGCCGCGCGGCTCGGGACGAGGTAAAACGTGGCCTTGTACCCGTGTTTGTCGAGCACCGCCGTCCCCACGTCCACCTGGCTGTATCGGGCGTCGTCGAAGGACAGGCTGACGGCGGCCTGGATGCCGTCGGGCCAGGTGATACGCGGCCGCTCGGGTTGCGCGGCCGCCAGGCGCGTCAGGAGCAGGACGAACAGAATACCATGTACGCGTCGCATGCGATGGGATGGAGCTAGCGGTTAACGATTCGAGGTTCGAAGCCCGGGGCCGGCTCGAACAAGCCCTGAACTTCGAACCTCGATCCCGGATACTCAGCTGAGGGGTGTGAGCACGATATTGCGGTACATGACCTTGTCGTGATCGCCCTGGAGATAGATCGGGCCCGGCTTCGACTCGTCGGCCGACATGGCGCCGCCCGTCACGCCCTGCACGGGGGCGTTGTCGATGATCTTCTTGCCGTTGAGGATCACCGTCACATGGTGCTTGTACAGCGTGATGTCCATCGTCTGCCATTCGCCGGCCGGCTTCTCGGCCGACATCGACGGGGTGATGCGGCTGTAGAGCGCGCCCATGTTGTGCGGGTCGAGCGCCTTGCCGTAGCTGTCGACGACCTGGATCTCGTAGATCCCGCGGAGGTAGACGCCGCTGTTGCCGCCGGCCGGGACGTTGACTTCCAGCTTGAGGTTGAAGTCCTCGAATTCCTGCTCGGTGCGCAGGTTGCCGTAGTGGTAGCGGTGCGGGTCGTCGGCCGGCTGGGCCGGGTTGTTGACCAGGACGCCGTTCTCGACGCTGAATCCGTTCTTGTGGTCGGGATTGATGATCTTCCAGCCCGTCAGGTCGCGCCCGTTGAGCAGGTTGATCGGCGTGCCTTTTTTGGCCGCGGCGAGGTCGGGCGCCGGCGGCAGGGCCGGCAGCCGCATGCCGGTGAAGCGGACGACATTCGTGCTGAGGCCGTTGGCCGCCGGGAAGTAGGCCGTGCCGACCAGCTCGTCGTGCCCGAGCACGAATTCGTAGCGCTCGGTGACCTGATGCGTGCGCAGCGGCTTGTCCATCGCGTCGCGCTCCTTAACGACGTTGTTGACGCGCGTCACGACGAGCTTGCCGTGCTCCTCATAGGCGCTGGCGACCGGAAGGACGCTGCCGCCCATCCAGAGCAGTTCGGCGTCGAGGTAGCCGTTTTTGTGGTGCACGTTGAGCCATCCGGCGCCGCCGGGGATGTCGAGCGTCCAGCGGCCCATGTAGCCATGCATCTTGTGCATTTCTTCCATGCCGGCCATGCCGTGCATGTCATGGTTCTGGCCCGCCGCCGGCGTGGCAACGAAAGCCAGCACGGCAAGCGTGAGAACGTAGTACAGGTTTTTCATCGTGGTTATGTGTTTGGAGGATGCTGGGGCTGAATGCGGGATGCAGGATGCGGGATCCGGGATGCAGGATGCGGGATGCAGGATGGGGAAATCGCTCTCCACGAGCTCACGCCCTTAAACCTGGAACCTTAAACCTTGAACCTTGAACCTCGCCCGCATCAAACCTGCGAGTAGGCGGTCGGTCGGAGGATGTAATCGGAGATATTCGAAACGGTGTCCTTGTAATAGGGATTGCCGCTGAGCGTTTTCCAGTCGGGGTGTACGCGGAAGGCGTCCCAGGCCGCGTCGCGGGCGGCCATGTCCTTGTAATAGACCATGTAGATCAGGTTCGGCATCATGCCGCCGGCGACGGTCTCGCCGAAGAACACCGGGTTGAGGCCGGTATCCCGGAAGATGGGGATTTCGCCGGCGTTGAACATCTCCACCTTGCGCCGGGCCGCGGTATCGCTGTGGCTCTCGTAGATGCGGAGTTCGAAGATGCGCGGTTCGTTGTTCGCGGCCTCGGCCGGCACTTCCAGCCGGGGGATCGCATCGAACGCGCGGAGCAGGGAGCTTTCGAAGCGGACGAACGCCGGGCTCTCGAGGGGGGCGCTGAGGAAATCGGCGCCGGCCTCCTGGTATGCCGCGTCCGCGGCCATGCGCGCATTCAGCGTGGCGACGGACTCCAGCGAGTCGTGGCTCAGCAGCACGTACAGGGACGGGGCGTTGGGCCCGTAGACGACGCTGAAAACGCCGACCGCCGGGATGCCGTGCCGGTTCCAGGCCGGAATGGCGGCATCCTTCAGGTAGGTCTCGAGCCGCTGCCGGCCGGCGCCGACGAGCGGCTGGTAATGCCGCAACTCGAAGTACTGGTTGCCCGCTTTCGGCTCGGAGGCCAGACCGGGGACGGCTGCCAGCGGCGAAAGGCCGGCCGCGGCTACAAAATCTCGTCGATTCATGATGGGTAAGGGTTCAATGTTGGATGTTCAAGGTTCGAGGGCGCCGCTTCATCCCTGTCGGCCACAACCCATGCGTTGTGCAAGGTACCGCGTGCCGTGCGCATTCCGCGCTCATTTTGGCAATCGCTCGATCGGTTTTTGCGCGGGGCTCAGGATCATCCGTCCCCACGTCGTGTCGTCGTCGCCGGTGCCGTAGATCATGAAGTGGCCGCCGTAGTCGCCCCCGTCGGGGTCGGTGTGGACGATTTCGAGGCCGTATTCGTCGCCGATGACGGGCGGCTTCCAGCGGGGGTCGCTCGCGCCGAGGGTGGGCGCCATGGCCACACGCGCCTCGAGGATGAAGTCGCCGGCGCTTTGCCCCCACGGGTTCATGCGGACGGCCCAGTTCACCGCCGCGGGCGGGATGGGCTCCTCCAGATAAGTCTGGCCGGCGGCGCCATGCCGCCACCAGGCGCCATAGGACGGCTTGCTGGCGTCGGCGACGAAGCAAAAGCTGTTGTCGCCCTGCCCGAACCACTCGGGCGCCTCGTCGCGCGGGGCCTCGATAAACCAGCAGATGGCGTCCTTGTACATCCAGCGCCGGTCCGCCGGCTCGGGGTCGACGATGTCGTTGACGTTGTCGTGCACTTCGGCGCCGAGGTAGAGGTAGGTGTCGTCCCAGGCGATGTAGTACCGCGCGCTGAGGTCGTCCTCCAGGCCCGGCTCGTTGTTGCCGTGGTCGGTGAGCCGGTTGCGCCGGCCTTCGTCGTACCAGGGTTCGTGGCGGATACGGGCGATGTCCCAGAGCCCGTCGCTGAACGCGGCGTCCTTCCAGTCGTCGAGCCGGCCGTCGATGGACGGAGCGGTGGGCAGGAAGGGGACGAGCAGGCGTTCGGGAACGATGGAGCGGGACTGCGCGAGCGCGGTGGAAGCGCTTAGCGTCAGCGCCAGAATCAGTAGGGAACGTCGTTGCATGCGGTTGGCTGGTGTCCTCAGGGGTGTTCCCCAAGGTAGCCGCCAGGCACGCGTCTTGTCAACCGATCAGAACACCACGCCGACATTGAACCGGAAGACGTTGTTGGTGGCGTCGATCGGGATCCCGAGGTAGTCCTCGAACAGGTCGGTGACCCCCGTCTCGTAGCTGAGGTCGACGGTGATGAGGTTCAGGATATCCACGCCGGCGCCGATGGGCACGCCCAGGAGCAGGGTTTTGAAGTTGTCCTTCGAGAGGCGGCTATCTTCCGAATCCACCTCATAAATGCTCGTCGCGGCGGCGCTGGCGTGGACGCGGACCTTGAAGATCGATTCGTGGATGACGTTGTAGCCGAAACCGAGCGAAACCATCGCGGCGCTGAGGTCGGTTTGCCGGGTGATGTCGGCGATTTCGCCGTCGTTGAAGGGGTCCTGGAACGTGGGCCGCATCCTCAGCTGGGTGCCCGACCGCTGCCAGAACACGCCGGGCATCAGGTGCAGCCGGCCCCCGATCCGCAGCGTCGCGCCGATCTGGTAGCCGAGGCGGGCCTGGCCCTCCGTGTCGGGCGGGTCGGTCGATAGCCGCGACGCGCTGAGGCCGGCCTGGGGATTGAAGGCGATCTGGGCGACCGCCGGGGTAGAAACGCTCGCCAGGAGCAGGGCGACGGGGACGACGATCTTGCGAAGCGACATGATGGAGAAACGGCGTGGCTGAAGGGTCATAGGGCGTGATTACGACGGCCGGCGGAGGGGAGTTTCTTCGACCCGCAGGCCGTTCGATGTGCCCTTTCTCATCTAAAGTTTGACGGCTTTTGGCCGAAACTAAGACCGTTTCCACTCGCTTCTGGCTACCGACCCATTGCGCCGCAGTACAGGCGTCGCCATCCCCATTGCCCTATGCCTATCGACGTTGATCTGAACCTGGCTGAGCCGCGTAGCATCCTTCAGGGCTATATCGACGCAGAACAGCTGACCATTCCCGTGCTGCCGGCCGTCGCGATCGATATGCTGCGGATGTACAAGGATCCGGATACGAACGCGCGGGCGATGGCGGATCTCATCCAGAAAGATCAGAGCCTCGTCGGCAGCGTGGTGCGGGTGTGCAATTCGGCGGCCTACGGCGGCGTCCGTCAGATCACGTCCCTCCAGCTGGCGATAGCCCGGCTCGGCATCCGGGTGCTCGGGCGCATCGCCGTGTCACACATCGTCCGCGGTAAGGTATTCAGCGCGCACGCGCACGAACAGGAGATGGCGGACATCTGGTCCCACGCCCAGCTCACGGCCCTGATCGCCAACGAAGTGGCGCGGCAGTGCGGGCTGGACGAGGAGGAAGCCTATCTCTGCGGGCTCCTCCATTCGATCGGCAAGCCGTCCGTCTTCCAGGCCATCGAGGAGCTGAAGGGGAAGGGCATGATCGACGTGACGCCGGCGGAAGAGTCGGCCCTGGCGGAGGAGTTTCATTGCGTGGTGGGCTTCAAGGTGGCCGAAGCCTGGTCCCTGCCGCCGGTCGTGCGCCAGAGCTGTCTGCACTACAAGGATCCCACGGAATCCCCCGTCGACACCGCGCGCGTCGTGTCCATCGTACACGTGGCGCACCGCCTCGCGCTGAGCTTCAGGGACGCCGACACGGAGGACGCGAAGAGCCTGCTCAACGAGTCCGTCATCGTCACCGCCGGCATTTCCGACGCCGCCCTCAAAGCCCTGATCGACGAAGCCGAATCGTTCGTCCAGAAAGCCGAGGGGATGGGGCGGTGAGGGGGGTGAGGATCAAGGATAAAGGATCAAGGATTTAGGCTCTAGGATTAAGGATTTAGGCCACAGGAAAGCCCCTTGAACCTGGAACCTGGATCCTTAAACCCTTCAACGGTGCATCCTATCCCCCGGAATGATCTGTCTGGGGACGCCGGGGCCTTCGTAGAAGACGCCCAGCCATTTTCCGCCGCCGCCGTTGAACCATTCGACGCGCAGGGCGTGCCGGCCGGCGGTGAGGTCCATGTCTCCCGAGCGCTCGATGACCCCGTGGTCGCCGTCGTTGTTCACCACTTCCTTGCCGTCGACGTAGAGCTTGCTGCCGTCGTCCGAGCCGGTGGTAAAGCGGTACGTGCCGGGCTCCAGGATGGCGAGGTTGGTCTCGAAGACGATGACCACGTGTTCGTCCCGGGGCAGCGTCAGCCCCGCGCCGCTCAGCTCATACGTCGTGCCCCGGGTGTCGGGCCGGAGCCGGCTCACATCGGGCAATGCGCTCAGGTCGTCCACGGCATACGCGGCGTAGCGGATCCCGTAGCCGCGCGACGCGGGTTGTGACAGCACGCGGAAATAGGCGGTGGACATCTTGCTGATCGGGGCATCCTCCTCGAACGCGGTCGCCTGCACGACGGTGGTGGCGTCGAGGGTGAACGGCGCGTCGTAGATCGGCGAGGCCGCGGTCGGTTTCGTCCCGTCGAGGGTGTAGCGGATGACGCCCCGGTCGGCCGTGTTGGTGATGCGGACCGTGGGCTGGGTGTCGACATACAATCCGCCGGCGGGGTCGTAGCCGTTGCGGGGCGGGTGGATCACCGGGCTCCGCAGGTACGACGCCGCCGTGTACATCAGGTCGGGCGTCGAGAACCCTTCGAACGCGCTGGCGACGGGCCGGCCGGTCCACGCATACGGCGTCTTGAGGCCGAGGGCGAAGGCGACCGTCGCAGCGTTGTCGGTCGTGTTGACGGGCGCCTCGATGGCGAAGCCCCGCTTGACGCCGTGACCCATCATGAGGAACGGAATCTCCAGTTCCTCCGTCGTCTCACCCCCGTGTCCGAGGCCGATGCCGCCGTGATCGGCCGAGACGATGATCAGGCTGCGCTCGAGCAGGCCGGCGTTTTCAATGGCCGCGAGGACGACGCCGATCAGGGAGTCGGCGCGGCCGACCGACGCATAATAGGCGTCGGTGCCGTGGCCGTAAGTGTGGCCGGCGTGATCGACGTGGTCGAAATGCACAAAGGCGAAGGTCGGCTTTTTATCCTCGATATAGGCCGCGGCGAGCGCGGCGGTTTCGTCCTCGGTGTCGGGCGAGCGGTCGTAGTTGACGGCCTGTTTCTCGAACAGCCGGCCGAAACCGGTCCAGTGGTAGATCGCACCCACCTCCGCTCCGGGGCGCTGGTTGTGGACGAGCGAAAAGATGGTGGGGAAGATCGTCTCGTCTCCGTTCACGACGGGCGGGAGGGAATGCACTTCCTTCTCCCAGTCGTTCGAGGTGACGCCGTGCAGCGCGGGGCCGGCGCCGGAGATCATCGAGGCCCAGTTCGGGCTGGAACTGGTGGGCAGCACGCCGCGCGCCTGGAGCGTATAGGCGCCTTCACGCATCATCCGGTCCATGACCGGCGTGTCGGCGTTGCGGATGCCGTCGGGGCTCATGCCGTCGACGCCGATCACAAAGACGTGTTCGATGCCGGAAGGCGTGGGGGATGGGGCGGGCTGGCAGCCGGCGAGCAGCGCAAGGAGAAGGACGGACGACAGCGTGGATAGCTTCATGCGGCAAGGAGTTCGGGCGTTGAAAAAAGAGCGTGGTGAAAGGTACGCGTTTCGACCTAAAAGGAAATGATGGAACCGTGAAGGGTTGCGGCGTCTTGCGGGCGCAGAGGGGGCAAAAATCGGGGATTACCGGGATCCTGCCTCGCCGCTGCCGGTACATGGACGACTGCCAGAAGGACCTCGCCTTGCGCCCTGCGGCGCAGCCATCTGCCTTTCGATGACTACGACGATGATTCCTTGCCGATCGCTTTCCTGGATACACGCCATTCCCTGCCCTCAGGCAGCCTGGATCGCCTCATTTCACGCGCTGTCGGAACCCCGTCACCTCGGGTGAGCGCCGGCCTGCTGCCCGCTACGATTCGCTTTTTCTCCTTCGTTTCCATGCCGCTCCGTGCGGCCGATGCGAGGTTTCCTGTGTCATTGGAACCGCTTCGAGCCGCCGGCTCGCGCTGCGGAACCCCCTTCACCGATTGATTCCAGCCCCGTTATGGCATCCGTAAAGCTCGACCTCCCTTCGCGCCCCGTGCCGGCGTACATCAAGCCGTTTCAGGAATTCACCAAGCTGGAGGCCGCCGGCGGCATCCTGCTGCTGCTCTGTTCCGCCGTCGCCCTCATCTGGGCGAATTCGCCGGCGTCGAGCAGCTATTTCGCGTTGTGGGAGACCTACATGACCGTCGGCGTGGGGGCGTTCCAGATCAACAAGCCGGTGCTGCTGTGGGTCAATGACGGACTGATGGCCATCTTCTTTTTTCTCGTAGGGCTTGAAATCAAGCGCGAGCTGCTCGACGGCGAGCTGGCCTCGCCGCGCCAGGCGGCGCTCCCGATGGCCGCGGCCCTGGGAGGCATGCTGGTCCCGGCCGGCATCTACGCCCTGCTCAACGCCGGCACGCCGTATATCGCCGGATGGGGCGTGCCCATGGCGACCGACATCGCCTTCGCGCTTGGCGTGCTGGCGCTGCTGGGCAAGAAGGCGCCCCTGTCGCTCAAGATCTTCCTCTCCGCCCTGGCCATCGTCGACGACCTCGGCGCGGTGCTCGTCATCGCGCTGTTTTACACGGAGCAGATCTCCATGACGTATCTCGCCATCGGCGGGACGCTGCTGGCCGTTTCGCTGATGGCGAACCGGTTCGGGATACGCCGGACGGCCGTTTATGTGGTGCTCGGACTGGGCGTGTGGGTGATGTTTCTGAAGTCGGGCGTGCACGCGACGGTCGCCGGCGTGCTGCTGGCGCTCACGATCCCGGTCCACACGCGGGTCGACGTCCCCCTCTTTCTGGAGAAAGGAAAACTCATGATGGATCACATCCGCGGCGGGAGCCACCAGGCCAACGGCCGGCCGTCCGGCGACCAGCGGGCGGCGATCCACGGGCTGGAAGTGTTGTGCAAGGTGAGCGAGTCGCCGCTGCAGCGGATGGAGCACGCGCTGCACGGCTGGGTGGCCTTCGGCATCATGCCGATCTTTGCGCTCGCCAACGCCGGCGTGGCGCTCGGGGGCAGCGGGCTCGGCCCCATCGGCGACAACACCATTTTGATCGGCGTCGCGCTCGGGTTGATGCTGGGCAAGCCGATCGGGGTGTTCGCCTTTACCTGGCTCTCCGTCCGTGCCGGGGTGGCGGTGCTGCCGAGCGGGCTGACGTGGCATCATATTTTCGGCGCCGCGTGTCTGGCCGGCATCGGGTTCACGATGGCGCTGTTTATCGCCAACCTCGCGTTCAGCGACGCCACGATGCTCAACAGCGCCAAGATCGGCATCCTGGGCGCCTCGCTGCTCTCCGGCGTCGTCGGCTGGTTGTGGCTCGCCCGCTTGAAGCCGGTGCCGGAAGAGGCCTGACGGATGCGCGGCAGCCGTGGTGTTCCGGTGGCGCTCGAAAGCGGCATACCGCGCATGATGCGGCCGGCTTCCTCTGTTTATGAGAAACGCTGCGACGACAGGTAGTCGATATCCCGTCGTGTTCAGTCCCTTACCGGCCTCTATAACCGGCAGCGCCCGCGCGCGCCGCCGATCGACCCAGCCGATACCCTATGCAAGCGAAGTTTCGGTCCAGCCTCCTGCGCTGCCTGAGCAACATCCACTTTCTGGAGCGTTTTTACGACACCTTCATGGCGTCGTCCCCCGAGGTCCGCAATGCGTTCGCGCATTCGGACATGGAGCGGCAGATGGCGATGCTCAATGCGTCGCTGTATCAGTTGATGAACCTGTACGAAAAGCGCGACGACAAGGCGCGCGCGTTTATTCAGGAACTGGGTGCGTCGCACGGCAAACACGGGCACCAGATTCCGCCGGCGCTGTACGACCTCTGGCTCGACAGCCTGCTCAAGACGGTCGAGGAGTGCGATGCGCAGTACGATGCATCCATCGGTCAGGCGTGGCGGGAAGTCATGTCGTACGGCATCGGACTGATGAAGTCTAACTGGGACGCACAGCCGAAAACGCCGCGCGGGGCGGAGCCGGCGATCGCTCCGGAGGAGATTCAGCACCTGGCGGACCGGCTCAAGGAGCTCAGCCAGGAGGCCTCGCACCGATCCGATCTCGAACGGGACAGCGAGGCCTCGGCCTTCCAGTTCGGGCAGTATCGTGCTTATCTGCACGCGAGTCAGGTCGTGCATGAACTCTTGAACAAGAAATAGCCGCCCGGACGCCCGCCGGCCCGGATTTCCTCTCCTGGCGCCCGTCTTTGCGATCGCGCCGGCCTTGCGGATCGCGTGGGATCAGCCCGCTACGGGGACTGTATTGTCGTAAAATGCGGTGAACCGTACCTTGCCACCACCTGTTTGCCGCCGCGCCCGCCCTGACGCGCCCGGCCCAGGGCAGGTCTGTTCGTCCAAGCACCGCCGCCCGTAACGCGTCGCTCCGCGTACGTACTAATCCCCGACGTGCCGGCGTGACCGGCAGAGGGCGTGCGCTCCACCGACTTTCGATCCACCATCCATATCCATGATCGCTTCCCGATTCAGGCGGTTTGTGCCGCTGTGCGTTCTTTCGCTGCTTTTCCTCGCTGCATCTCCCCTTCGCGTCGCGGCGCAGGCGAGCCTGGAGGCGACGGTGTTCAATCTGAAGACCAACCAGCCTATCGAGGGCATTACGATCTGGCTCGAAAACGAGGAGATCGGCTACTCCGAGCAGAAAACCACCAACGCGCTCGGTAAGGTCTTTTTCGCCGGCCTCACCACCGCCGGCGTCTACGAGGCGTTCGTACCGCAGAGTGCCGACTACAACGAGGCGCGTGCCGGCCAGATCAGGCTCCGTTCCAATGAAAAACGCAGCGTCGTGCTGCTCGTTGGGCCGGTCAGCGAGGTGCAGTTGGACGAGCTGGTCGTCGAAGGCTCCGGTTTCGCGCAGCTCAACACGACGTCCGCCGAAGTGGCCTCGACGCTGGCGGCGAAGGAAGTCGAGATGCTGCCCATCGAAGGTCGCGACATCACGCGAGCGCTTTACCGGCTGCCCAACGTGACGCTGGCGACCGGCTTTTTCCCCGAGGCGCCCAACGTCAGCATCAACGGCGCGAACTCCCTCTTCGTCAATTACATGATCGACGGGATGGATAACAACGAGAATTTTCTCGGCGGCCAGAAATTCCCCATTCCCGTGGGATCGGTGCAGGATGTGACCGTGCTGACGAACAACTACTCGGTCGAGTACGGTCGGACCGGCAACGGGGTGTTCAACGTGACGACGAAAGGCGGCGGCAATACCGTAAGCGGGGAGGCGTTTTACGTGACGCGGCCGGGTCCGGTGATCGACGCGAGCAGTCCGTACGCCCAGCGCGACCTCTCCGGTAACCAGGTGAAGGACGGCTTCCAGCGGCACCAGGCCGGCTTTGCCATCGGCGGCCCCATCCGGAAGGATGAGACCTTCTTCTTCGTCAACTACGAACAGACGTACGATCTCAAGGATAACCTGCTCAACGTGCCGGCGCTCGGCGTGAACGAGACGGTCCGTGGCCAGAATACCTTTTCGCTCGCGTCGGCCCGGGTCGACCAGCGCTGGTCGGACCGGTTTCGCTCCACCTTCCGCGCCAATGTCGGCATCGTGGGCATCGAGCGGCAGGGCGGCGGGCTCGAGGGGGGCACCGAGTTCCCCTCCACCGGAAACACCCAGGACCGCAACGCGACGCTCATCGGGGCCCAGAATACGTACCTGGGCGACCGCTTCGTGTGGGAGGGCAATGCACAGTTCAGCCGGTTTCGCTGGAACTACGCCGATGCGCAGGACAACACGACGCCCCGCGTCGACGTGCTCGGCGCCGACGGGTTGAGCCTCGCCGGCCTCGGACACCCCGGCTATGTGTTCGACGACATCGAGAACACGTTCCAGATTCAGCAGAAGGTGACGCTGTCCGTCGGCCAGAGCACGTTCAAGTTCGGCGGCGAAATCATCACGTCGAATTTCGAGCTAGCGGGCGGCGGCGCGCCGGCGGGCGCCTATCTGGTGCAGCTCAACCAGGCGCAGGAAGACGCGCTCCGCGAGCGGGCCCTCGGCTCGGAGCTGGGCGTCACCGACATCCCGGCGGACGCCGAGGTGCTCGCCTACTCGATCGAGCTGCGTCCGACACGCTTCGGCGCCCGGCAGAACTACTACTCGCTCTACGCCGAGGACCAGGTGGCCGTCAACAGCCGGCTCAACCTGACCGTCGGGCTGCGGTACGATTACGACAACCTCTCGAAGGGCGGCGCCGCCGAAGGCGACCTGAATAACTTCGCGCCCCGCCTCAATTTTAACTACCTCATCGACGACCGCAGCGTCGTCCGCGGCGGGTACGGCATCTTTTACGACAAGGTGCTCTACGCCATCTATTCGGATGCGCTCCAGCAGAACTCGACGGCGGAGGGCTACCGGCAGCAGCTGCAGCAGCTGATCGACACGGGGGTGCTGCCGGCGGATACCGACCTCGACCGGATCACGTTCGACGGCAACCTGACGGTCGACGCCACTGCGCTCACGCCCGGGTACCTGCAGGGCCCCGGGCCGTTCGAGGTGCTGGCGCAGCGCGACCAGGTGTTCAGCAACGAGCTGCGCATCCTCAATCCAAACGGCTACGACAACCCGTACACACACCAGTTCTCGCTGGGATACCAGCGGCAGCTGGGCACGGATCGGCTGTTTTATGTCGATCTGGTGCACACCCGGTCGTTTAATCTCTACCGGCTCCGCAGCCTGAACCCGCCGGCGCCGTGGGACCTGGATCCGGTGCCAACGGACCCGGCGTTTGATCCGAGCGACTATGTCCGCACGCCGGCCGAGGCGGACGCCACGCGGCCGGTACCGATCGTCCCGGGCGGGGCGCGCAACATCGTGGTTAGCGAGGCCGGCGGGGAGTCGCGCTACTACGCGGCGTCGTTCAACCTCCTCAAGGATCGCCACGACGATACCTACGCCTACCGCTTCTCGTACACGCTCTCGAACCTGCGCAACAACACGGAAGACATCAACTTCCGCGCGCAGGACGCCAATAATTTCGAGGACGAATGGGGGCCGTCGATCAACGACCGCACGCATGTGATCAACGGGATCGTCTATTATTACCCGGTGCGCGACGTGGCCGTATCGGTCGCGGCGCTCGTCCAGAGCGGCCAGCCGATCAACCGGATTCCCGATGCGACGATTTTTGGCACCACCGACCTTAACGGCGACGGACGCTCCTTCGCGGATGCCTACCAGGGCAACAGCGACCGCGCGCCGGGCGAGGACCGCAACAGCGACCGCCTGCCCTGGGCTACGACGTTCGACCTCGGCGTGCACTACAACCTGCCGGTCGCCGGCCAGATCGTCGAGCTTCGCGCCGACATCTTCAACCTGTTCAACGCCGAGAACCTGAGCGGCTACTCGAACAACGCGACGCAGAGCAACCAGATACAGGTCGGCGGCGCCCGGGAGATCGTCCGCCGCAATGCCGCTCCGCCGCGCCAGTTCCAGTTCGGCGTCCGCGTCGTGTTTTGATGACGGGACACGCCAGGGCGTGTCCGCGCAGTCAGGGCCGCCTATGCCGGTGAGATCTAGCATGAAACGCATCTTCCTCGTTCTATCGATGATCGCCGCCGCCTGCGGCGCGTCTCCGAAAGGAGATGCCGGCGTGGACGTCGATTCGGCGTCGTGGGAGGCCATCGAGGCCGCGGCGCGCGGGCAGGACGTCAACCTCGTGATGTGGACCGGCGACCCGTTCATCAACGAGTATATGCGCGGCTACGTCGCGCCGGTGGTGGCCGAGCGCTACGCCGTCAACCTGACGATCAGCTCCGGACAGGGCAACCAGATCGTCTCGATGCTGATGACCGAGATCGAAGCCGGCAAGGCCGAGAGCGAGGTCGACATGATGTGGATCAACGGCGAAACGTTTTATCAGCTCCGCCAGATCGACGCCCTCTACGGCCCCTTCACGCAGCGCCTGCCGAACGCGCAGTACATCGATCTGGACAACCCCTACATCGGGGTGGATTTCCAGCAGCCGGTCGAGGGCTTCGAGGCGCCCTGGGGCAACGTGCAGCTGACCCTCATCTACGATACGCTGCGTGTGCCAGCGCCCCCCACGACGCGCGAAGCGCTCGCCGCATGGGTCCGCGCCCACCCGGGTCGGTTTACGTTCGACAACGGCTTTACGGGGATGACGCTGCTGAAGTCGTGGCTGATGGACATCGCCGGCGGCCCCGACGCGCTGGCCGGCCCGTTCGACGAGACCCTGTACGGGCGCTATGCGCCGCAGCTCTGGGCGTATGTCAGGGACATCAAGCCGTACCTGTGGAAGGAAGGCGAGACGTATCCGGCCGGCGTCGCGCAGTTGCACCAGATGTTCGCGAGCGGGGAAGTGGACTTCACCATGAGTAACAACGACGGCGAAGTCGACAATAAAGTGTTGCAGGGGCTTTTTCCGGAATCGGCCCGGGCCTTCGTGCTCGAGGGCGGGACCATCCAGAATTCGCATTACATGGGGATTGTCAGGACCTCCTCGCATAAGGCCGGCGCCCTGGTGACGATAAACTTTCTGATCTCTCCCGAAGCCCAGCTCCGCAAGTTCGATCCCGCCGTCTGGGGCGACGGGACCGTGCTGGCGATCGACCGGCTGCCGGCGGAGTGGCAGGAACGGTTTCGCAGCGTCCCGGGCCGCACGCATGCGCCGCCCCGCGAGGCGATCCAGCCGCATGCGCTGCCCGAACTCGCCCCCGAATACATGATCCGGCTCTATGAAGATTTCCGGACCGAAATCCTTGCTGAGTAGCCGCAACAGCCTGGGCCGGCTGGGGCTGCTGCTTTTTATGGCGCTGGCTATCCTGCCCATCCTGTTCAGCCTGGGGTACGCGGTGGCGTACAGCACCGGGCTGTCGGGACTCCTCAGCGACGGGTTCACCTGGGATCACTGGGCGAAGCTGGGGCAGGGGAGCGAAATATGGGCATCCTTCGGGCTCAGCCTCTACATCGCCGCGGCATCCGTCGTGCTGACGATCAGCCTGTCCCTCACCCTCGCGCTGTACCTGCGCCGTCCCCTGGGATATGGGGCGCTGTCGTACATCATCTATTTCCCGCTCGCGCTGCCGGCGACGGTGGCGGCCTTTATCGTGTTTCAGCTGTTCTCGGGGGCCGGGTACGTCTCCCGTATCCTGATCGGTTTCGGGGTGATCGACGACATCGCGCAGTTTCCGGACCTGGTGAACGATGCGTACGGCATCGGCATCGTGATCGCGCACGTCGGGCTCGCGGTGCCGTTTTTTATCCTGCTCTTCGTCGAGATCTACAACAGCGAGAAGCTGGACGCGCTCGGCCGGCTGGCGCGTACGCTCGGCGCGGGCCGGCGGCAGGTGCTGTACCGCGTCCACGTCCCGATCCTGCTCAAGCGCTGCTTTACCAACATCGTGCTTTTTTTTATCGCGGTGCTGGGGAGCTACGAGGTGCCGCTGCTGCTGGGCCGGCAGTCGCCGCAGATGATCTCGGTGCTGACGATGCGGAAGTACGCGATGTTCGACATCCACCAGAAGCCCGAGGCTTTCATCATCGCGCTGCTGTACACGGTGCTGGTGGTCACATTCATCGTCGTTGCTTTCCGAAAAGGGGAGGTGCGGCATGAGCATTAGGGCTATCGGACTCCGCCTCCGCCCGGCGGCCGCGGCGCTGCTTGCGGCGCTGTGCATCTTCCCGTTCCTGTACCTGATCGTGCTTTCGCTCGTCAGCGAATGGTCGTTCCCCTCCGTCCTGCCGAGCGCGCTGAGTCTCGATCTGTGGCGGCGCGTGCTGGGCGGGTCCAGCGCGCTGGGGAGCAGCTTCCTGCTCTCGCTCGGGCTTTCGAGCGTCGTGGCGGCGTCGTCGACGATCGCCGGCTTCATCACGGGCAAGTTCATCGCCTACCACCCGCGGCAATCGACGCTTTTATTTCTGGCCTACGTCCCGTTCGTCATGTCGCCCGTCATCCTCGGCACCTGCCTGATGTATCTCTACATCAAGGCCGACCTCACGGGCAGCGTCCTCGGGGTGATGCTGGCGCAAACGATGTTCGCCTACGGCTTCAGCATCGTGTTTTTCAGCGCGTTCTGGAACGCCGAGATCAAGGCGCTGGAGGACCTGGTCTATACGCTTGGCGGCTCGGCATTCCAGGCGTACCGGCGCGTCCTCATCCCGGTGTCGCTCAGTGCGCTTCTTATCTGTTTTTTTCAGACCTTCCTGATCTCGTGGTTTCAGTACGGCCTGACGATCCTGATCGGCTCCGGCAAGGTGCAGACGCTGCCGGTGAAAGTCTACGAATACATCGGCGAGGCCAACGTGTACTACGCGGCCCTGGCCAGCTGCCTGCTCGTTCTGCCGCCGGCGTTGCTCCTGTGGGCGAACAAGCGGTTCGTGTTCAAGCAGGTGTGAGGCGGGTCATTCGCCCTTTGGGCGGGTCATGACTCCCTTTGGGAGGGTCATTCACCCTTTGGGCGGGTCATGACTCCCTTTGGGAGGGTCATTCGCCCTTTGGGCGGGGTCACTGGTCATTCGCCCTTTGGGCAGGTCATGACTCCCTTCGAGAGGGTCATGACTCCCTTCGAGAGGGTCATGACTCCCTACGGGCGGGTCACTGGTGATCGAATCGGGTAGGGCGGTGCTGGGAGAACCGATTTGCGATTTCTATTTTGCGATTTTCAATTTGAATGCGCGTTTCTTCCGTGTTTGTCGAGATACATCGCTTATATAAAACCTTCGGTCGGGAGGCGGTGGTGCGCGGGTTGGATCTTGCGCTGGCGCCGCGGGAGACGTTGAGTATTCTTGGGCGATCCGGGTGCGGGAAGACGACGCTGTTGAAGCTGATCGCGGGGCTGGAGATGCCGGAGTCGGGGACGGTGCAGCTCGCCGGCACGGACGTGACCTACGCCGAGCCGCAGACGCGGGGGGCGGTCTATCTCTATCAAGAGCCGTTATTGTTTCCGCATCTCAACGCGTGGGAGAACATCGCGTTCGGCCTCCGGCTTCGCGACGAGCCGCAAGCCGCGATCGCCCTCCGGGTGGAGGAGATGCTGGAAGACCTCGAACTGACGACCCACGCCCGCAAGATGCCCAACCAGCTTTCCGGCGGGCAGCGGCAGCGCGTGGCGTTCGGACGGGCGATCATTATCCGGCCGGCGCTCCTGCTGCTGGACGAGCCGTTCGCCAGCCTGGATGTAGAAATACGCGGCGCCATGCAGCACCTGTTCAAACGCCTGGTGAAGCGGTACGAGATTACGTCCATCTTCGTCACGCACGACCTCAAGGAAGCCTTGTTGATGGGCGACCGGATCGCCTTCATGAAGGAAGGCCGGCTGCACGCCTACGACTCCAAGGAAGCCTTTATCCGGGATCCCGAGATCGGGGTGCTGGACGAGATCGCGTTCTGGAAAGGGTTGATTAGCGAATAACGCCTTGTCATCTCGAGCGAAACCCCGCGTATGCGGGGCGTAGTCGAGAGATCTCCTCGACAATGGCACCTGCCCTTATCAGGAGATCTCTCCGCTGTTCCCCGAAAAGATCGGGGAGCCGGTCGAGATGACAACATATGTAGTACTCAAAGTCTTCGAGATGCTCAACGCCCTCATCGTCAACAACGGGATTTTCGGGCTGGAAAAGGTCTTTCCATCCACCGACACGATGGCCTGCCGCTTCGTGGAGACCGGACCGGACTTCAACCTCGACCTCGCCGGCGTCGACCTCCTCATCGTCCCGAACGGCAGCGATCACGTCGCGATGCATCGGGCGAAACAGACCGTGCGCGCCTTTCTGGACGCCGGCGGGACCCTGCTGTGTTTCGACGGCTGGTTCACCGACTGGGTGCCCGGCAATCGCTGGATCCACGACAACAGCAAGGCCACGCGCGATATCCGCTACGCGATCGATGTCGACCGCCACGGGCTGTTCGACGGCGTGGCGTTCGACGATCTCCAGTTCAACCACGGCATCAGCGGCTGGTGGGCGTGCGGCTATATCGAGGCGGCGCCCGGAGCCGACGTGCTGATGCGCGACACCTGGGGCCGGCCGATGATCGTGCTCGACGAGACGACGACCGCCGGGCGGATGCTGCTCACCGCCAGCGGCCCCCTCGGCGAATACGGGACCGACGGCGAACTCGCCGGCCTCACGGCGTTGTATCGTAACGCCCTGAAATGGGCTAAATCCTGATCTACCTTCCATCCCCAACCTGCCATGCAAGCACCCGCATCTCCCCGCATCGGTCTCGTCTTCAACGGCGTCTGGAGCCAGTACGCATTCGCGATGGCGCCCAAGTACCGGGACCTCTACACGCTGATCTATGTCCACGACCTGACGTACGACGCCATCCGCAACCTCGACGCACTGGTGATCCCGTTCCAGTCGAACCAGCCGGCCCTCGCCGAACGGAAGGACATCCTCTATCGCTTCCTGGCCGACGACAAAAAGATCGCCGTCTTCGGCGACTCCCAGCCGCTCTGGCTCGACGCCCAGTGGGAAGATCGGCCGGTCGACAACTACTGGTGGGTCAAGGACCCCACGCGTCCGCCCATCTCACATACCGATTTTGACCATCCGGTGTACCGGGGACTCCAGCCCCGGCATGCGTGCTGGCACATCCACGGCATCTATACCCGCATTCCGGAAAGCGCCGTTGTGATCCAGGAAAACGAGATGGGCGAACCGATCACGTGGCAGACGACCGCGTACGGCGGCGTGTTGTTCGCCTCCACGCTGGATCCGATCGTCGAACACGGCATCCAGCAGATCCGCCACCTGGATAACTACTGCGACCGGCTGACGGAGTGGCTCTGCGGCGTCCGCCCCGAAGGATCGTTTGTGGTTGAGGCAAACGCGTATGGGGTGGCAGAGGGATTAAAGATTAGCGATTAGCGATTAAAGATTGGCGATTACAGATTAGCGATGATCGATTTCCGAGTTACGTTTTTCGATTTGCGATGTCTCCAGCCATAGCCGTCATCGTCGGGAGCGCCATCCAGATGGGGGCGTTTGGCCGGCCCGAACCGGTGCGCGTCGAGACGCCGTGGGGGCCGTGGACGCTGTACCGAGTGGAACGGGCGGATCGGCCGACGTACGTCTCGTTTCGGCACGACTACCCCCATCGCCTGCTTCCCAACCAGATCCCGTACCGGGCGCAGGCCTGGGCGCTGCGTGAGGTGGGCTGCGGGGGTTTGCTGGTGACGAGTTCGGTCGGCGTGCTGACGGCGTCGCTGCCGCTCTACGAGCCGCTGGTGCTGACGGACATCCTGACCCTCGACAACCGCCTGCCCGACGGCAGCGCCTGCACGATGTTCACCGAGCCCGATGCCCGGCACGGGCATCTCGTCCTGAACGAAGGCCTGTTTTCCGGGGCACTCAGCCGGCAGGCCGCGGCCCTCGCGGGCCGCGCGCGCGATGAGGCGGTGGTGTTTGGCTACGTGGGCGGGCCGCGTACGAAGACGCCGGCCGAAAACCGGATGTGGCGCGACCTCGGGGCGCACGTCAACTCGATGACCCTCGCGCCGGAAGTCATCCTCGCGAACGAACTGGAGATCCCGTGCGCCGGCCTCGTGGTGGGGCACAAGTATTCGGTGCCCGACATCGACGCGCCCGGGGACAGGGAAGCCGTCGCCGAAACGCTGGAGCGGTCGCGGCTCGCCTTCGAGCGCGCCGTGCTGGCTTTTCTGCAACGGGCCGAGCCGGTCGCGTTCGGCAACCACCTGTTTCGATTTACGAATCCGGGCGAGGGACACGCATGACGGATGCCGAGGCGCGCGCGTATGCCGCGGAATCGGTCGCCGTCACCGGGGCTCCCGCGCGGCTGGCCGGCGGTCTGATGAACGAGGTCTGGCGCGTGCCGGGCCGGCCGAGCGTCATCGTGAAGCATGCCCCGCCCCATATCGCGTCCGCCCCCGAGATACCGCTCGATCCCCATCGGATCGAGATCGAGGGACGCTGCCTGGAGCTGCTCGGGCCGGGCGGCGCGCTGGAGCGGATCGCCACCGACGCGGCGCGCCCTCCACGGCTGCTGGCGATGGACGCGGAGGCGCACCGCCTCGCGATGGAAGATGTCGGCGACGCGCCGCACCTCGGCGTCTGGTTAGAGGAAGCCGGCAACGCCGCCGGCCAGGCCGGCGCGCACCTCGGAGCGTTCATCGGCGCGCTGCATCGCGAGACGGCCGGCGATACGGCGCTGCGGGCGGACATCGACAACCGATCGATCCAGGAAACGCGGCTGCAGGTCCAGTACCGCGCGATCGGCGCGATCCTGAATCGTTGCGGCGTGGCCGACGCGGAGGCGCTGGGCGCGGAAGCCGAGGCCCTCGGCGAGCGGCTGCTGCGACCGGGGCGATGCCTCGTCATGGGCGACCTCTGGCCGCCGTCCGTGCTGGTGACGCCGGCCGGGCTGCGGGTCATCGACTGGGAGTTCGCCCACTTCGGCAACCCGGCGCAGGACGTCGCCCATCTCGCCGCGCACCTGTGGATGATCGGACACCGGCGACCGGAGTCCCACGCCGCCGCGTGCTGGCGGGGCTTCCGTGGCGCCTACGCGATGGCCGTCTGCCCGGTGCGGGAGTCGCTGTGGGACGCCGATACGGAGCGCGACGCCGCCGTGCACTACGCCGCCGAGATCCTGGTCAGGGCAGCCGGTGCGTTTCAGGGGGGCTATCTGTACGATGGATTGCCGGCCGACGCGCCGGCGGTGCAGGAGGCGGTCCGGCGCGCGGTAGACCGCCTTCGAGGCGGGGCCATCGGCTGGCGGGAGGGGTTTGTGGACTGAAGGATTTCCGGGCTCCGGCCTTGACCGATTGCGCTATTGCCCTGATTGCCCCCCGCCGCTGTTTCGGGATCCAGAGGCGTTTCGTATACTGGCGCATCCTGAAGCCTCCACCTTTTCGGAACGGGTTATGACGACGTTTCCATCCCGACGCGATGCCTGGCTGCTCGCCCTCGTGGGCGTGGGTTTTCTCGGCACCGTCATAAGCATGTTCGGACTGCTGTCTTCGTCGGAGCCGGCTTTCGTCCGGTACGGCCTGCCGGCGCTGATGGTCGCGACCTTTGCCTTTGTGGGGTGGATTTTCGCTTCGACCCGGTATGAACTGACGGATACCACGTTGACGGCCCGCTCCGGCCCACTTCAGTGGCATGTCGCGCTGGATCAGATCGAGGAGGTTTATCCCACCCGCAACCCCCTTTCGGCGCCCGCGCTGTCGATCCACCGGCTGGGCATTCGCGTGCGAGGGGGCGGGCTCGTGTTGCTGATTTCGCCGGCGGATCGCGACGGCTTCCTGGCGGAGCTCGTCCGCCGGACCCCTGGACTGGTTAAGGATGGAGACCGCTATCACCGCGCCTGAATCCGCGCCTGAATCCGCGCCTGAATCCGCACGTGGACCCTTCGATCGGTGCGAGTCGCTCTACTGGGTCTTCACGCACCGCTGCAACGACGCCTGCGCGCACTGCTACAACACGTCGGGTCCGGATGGCGACACGATGACGACCGACGAGTGCCTCGCCGTCGTGGATAACCTGCCGGCCCGGTGCGACCGCGTCATCCTCTCCGGCGGCGAGCCCCTCACCGAGCGCGACAAGCTCTACGCGATCCTCGACGCCCTCCGCGCCCGCTACGACGACGCCACGCAGATCATGCTGCAGACCAACGGCGACCTGCTCACGCCCGCCCGGCTCGACACCCTGCTCGCCCGTGGCGTAACGCGGATCGATATCGCCTCGATCGACCGGTTCCACAAAGAAGCCGGCGCCCGCCGGGCCGATCTCGAGGCGCTGTTTCGTTCGCGCGGGATGGTGGGCGACAACACGCAGCCGCTCATCGAGAAAGACACGTACCTCAAGCGGGATGCGGTCAGCTACGGGTTCTGGGGCGCGACCGAGGACATGTGGCTCGGGGGCAACTGGGCGCGGGGACGGGCGATCGAGACCGGCCTCTGGAAACGCGATCCCGATCACAACTTCTGCGCGATCCTGTCGGGCGGACGCGGCTTTCTGGGCGGCACCGACCTGCCGCAGGAAATTTCGATCCAGCTCTGGAAAATCAACCCGTGTTGCCCGGGCACCCTGCATCCGATGGGCGATGCGAGGAAAGAGAAGGTGTCGGACGTGCTCGCGCGCGTCGCCGGCTCACCGGTTTTTCAACGGATCAACGCCGGCGACCCCTACGCAATGGGCGAATCGATCGGGATATCCGAAGCCTACGCCCGGCAACGCGGCGGCGAACTGGAAAATATCTGCCGCTGGTGCGACGAGTTTTTCGACCGGCACTTCGATGTCACGACGCTGTCGCCACGTTACGGTGCAGATGGCGAGCCCCCGATCTGGCTTCCGGTTCTTTCTTGACCGGCCGGCGTTACATTTTTATGCCTGGTTGCGGCCTGATCCTTGATGGGTTTGACGGATCGCCCTCTGCCAGGGCAATTTTCAGGCACATTTTGCGCTCGGGGCCTCGCGGTCGTATGTTTAGCAGTCCGTACCCCTTTTTGTGCCCTTCTCTTACCGGATTTCCGGCGTCTGTCTTCCGGATTCTGCCGGAAACCCTATGATATCCAGCCATGGAATCAACCCCCATGAGACGTCTACGAGTACGCGACATACTGCTTGAGGAAGATGAATTCGCCGCCGCCGGGATGCCCGATACCCCGGCAAATTCCCTGGACGGCAGCATCACGCGCAGACGGGTTATTACCGAAGACATCGCCGACGAAGAGGTGCTTCGCGCGCCCGTTCTTCGCGAACCGCCACGGTTCTGGACACTATTAAAGGATCGTTTGCTACGCTCATCGTCGCCTGTGCCGCAATGGCCAAGGAAGTAGGCAAGCATAATACCCGCCATCAGTAAGCGGATAAACGTTTTTACGGGATTCCTGGCCGCCAGTCCCGCGGCGACGGCATGGATCCTCACGCGGCGAGCCCCGTGGATGGCGTGGACGAAGTGCGAAATGCTCTCGTTCAGATCTTCCGCCGCGCCGGCCTTCACGCCCCGCGCAAAATGTTTTTGGGCCCTGCCCAGCAACACGACATCCTCCATGGGCATGTCCCGGCTGGACAGACGTTCGACCGCGCGAATGGCGGATCTTATTTGATGGGCTGCCAGCACCCGCCAGCTTTCAATGCGCAGCTGATTCGTCAGCTTTATCGCAGCATCCAGATGCGGAGCTGCCCTGGCAAAGGCTTCTTCGGGCGCGACCGACGGATCTCTTTCAATCGCCCGGCCCTCTCTAAAGGCCCTGGCGGCGCGATCGAAGAGCGCCATGACGCTCGGGTTGGCCAGATCGACCTGAAACCGTTCGTTCAGATCGTCAATCTCGGCGTCAACTTCCTTGATCAGCCGGACGGCCTGATCAAACTTGCTTGAGTGCTTCCTGGATGGGGAGGGCATGGTCTGACGGAGTCGAGTGGGGCAGGAGGACTGAGGCCTGTCATGCGTAAATGTGGACGGTGTGTGTACATCATGGAGCTATCTCGATGCTTACGGGCATCCGGACACCCGGTGGCGCCTTGGTTACAGTTGGTTATTGTTGATAACGAAACATAATGTGAGGAAGTTCACGTGAACTTCATAAAAAATGTGGCGCCCCTGGCCGCCGGCTCGCCGATGAAGGGCGAAAGGGTGAGGTGTCAGGTTCTGCCCGGGAAATTTTTGGACCGAAACGCATCCTTGACGAGGTGCAGGATCCGACGCGGTTTGGGCGTTTCGGGGATCCACCGGGACAGCCAGAACGATATTACAGACCCTGCCTAGAGCGAAATCAGCACGCGTTCGCGGAAGGCACGCGTCGCCGCCAGTGCGATACGGGTCGCGGCGACACCGTCCTCCACGCGGATCTCCGGTTGGCGTTCTTCCCGGATGCAGGCGGCGAATTCGATGAGTTCGTTCAGGTAGGCGTCGCCGAAGCGGTCGATGAAGTGCTGATCGCACGCCTGGCGCACGCCGCCGGCGTCGAGGATCTCCACGCGGTGTTTCGCCGGCACGCTGTTGATGCGCAGCGCCGCCTTCGTCCCGATGATCTCGGTTTCGATGTTGTAGCCGTGCGGGGCGGTGCGGCCGGCGAAGAAAAAGGCCATCGCGTCGTTCTCGAAGGGCATCAGCGCGGCGACGTTGTCCCCATCCCCGTATTGTGCGAATTCGGGAAAGGCATAACAGCCCCCTGTTGCGTATACCTCGCGCGGGTCGCTGCCCAGAAACCAGCGGGCGAGGTCGATGTCGTGCACGGCCATGTCGAGGAACTGCCCGGCGCTATGCGGAGCGTATTTAAGCGCTCCCTCGATGGCCGAGAGGGGGTCGACGCTGTATCCGCGGAAGAGGATGGGCCGGCCGATGGCGCCGGCGTCGATCTGCGTTTTGGCGAACCGGTACGAGGGGTCGTAGCGCCGCATGAAGCCGAGCATGCAGACCTTGTGCGGATGTCGGGCGACCGCGGCGGCGGCCCGCTCGCAGTCGGCCATCATCGTCGCCAGCGGCTTCTCGCAGAAGACATGCAGGCCGGCGTCCAGCGCGGCCTCGATCTGGCCGGCGTGGAGGTCGGATGGGGTCGTGAGCACCACGGCGTCGAGCGGGCACCGCTCCAGCATCTCGTCGAACGACAGAAAGCCGTTGCGGACGCCGAGCGCCTTGCGCGCCGCAAGCACCTCGTCCAGCACGACGCTGCAGACGGCCGTCAGGTCAACGCCCGGGATGCGGGTCGCGAGGTTTTCGGCATGCAGCCGCCCCAGCCGGCCCAGGCCGACGGCGGCGACGCGAAGCGGTTGGGCCATGGGGGCAGGGGGGTGCATTTTACAAGGTGCGATTTGCATTCCTCTGAGCGCATAGCGCTCAGAGGTAATGCCGCTGTTTTTTCCGCTCCTCGACATACGCCTGACGGGCCGTTCTGGCGGACTCGGTGGTCGAGACTTCCGCGATAGGGACCTCCCACCAGCCGTAACCGGGTACGCCCTTGAGGATGTCGGTCTCGACGTAGATCACGGTCGTCCGGTCGATCGCTTTGGCTTCGGCGAGGGCGGAGCGCACATCTTCGATCGTTACGCAGCGGAAAACATAGGCGCCGAGACTCTGGGCGTTGACGGCCAGATCCAGCGGCAATGGAGCACCGGTGAAGCTCTTCTGGGCGTCGTCGCGGAAGCGGTACTGGGTGCCGAACCGTTCGGCGCCCACGGCCTGTGAGAGGCCGCCGATGCTCGCGTAGCCGTGGTTATTGAGCAGGAGGATCGTAAGCTTGTAGCCTTCCTGGATCGATGTCGCGATTTCGGAGCTCATCATCAGATAACTGCCGTCGCCGCAGACGATGTAGACCTCGCGGGTGGGGTCGGCCATCTTGACGCCGAGGCCGCCGGCGATCTCGTAGCCCATCGTCGAATAGCCGTATTCCATGTGGTACCCCTTTGCGTCGCGCGTCCGCCAGAGCTTGTGCAGGTCGCCCGGAGCGCTGCCGGCGGCGCAGAGCACCACGTCGCGCGGATCCGAAAAGGTGTTCACGGCGCCGATCACCTCGCCCTGGCTTACCGGCACGCCGTGTCCCAGGTTGTAGATTTGCTCGACGTGCGCGTCCCAGGAATGGTTATAGCCGGCCACCTGCTGGCGGTACGGGTGGGACACCTCGTAGGCGGGGAGGAGGGCGTCGAGTTCTTCGAGCGTGACGCGCGCGTCGCCGGTGAGCGGTAGGGCGCCGTGTTTGAAGGCGTCGAACTCGGCGATGTTGATGTTGATGAACCGGACGCCGTCGTGTTGCCAGGCCGACTTGGACTCCGTCGTGAAGTCGCTGTACCGCGTGCCGATTCCGATGACGAGGTCGGCGATTTTCGAGATGGCGACCGCTCCCTGCGTCCCCGTCGCGCCGACGGCGCCGAGCGCGGTCGGATCGTCGTACAGCATCGAGCCTTTGCCGGCCTGCGTCTCGGCGACTGGTATGCCGGTGCGGGCCGAAAAGCGGCGGAGCGTTTCGGAGGCCTCGCTGTAGAGGACGCCGCCGCCGGCGACGATCATCGGATGCTTCGCCTCGCGGATCCAGTCGGCCGCCTTGCGCACCAGATCGACGTCGGGCCGCGGGCGGGAGATCGGCCACACCTTTTTGTCGAAGAGGGCCTCCGGAAAGTCGTACGCCTCGGCCTGAACGTCCTGCGGGAGGCAGAGCGTGACCGCGCCGGTCTCGGCCGGCGAGGTGAGCACCCGCATCGCTTCCGGCAGCGCCGTGATCAACTGCTCGGCGCGATTGATGCGATCCCAGTACCGCGACACGGGCCGGAAGGCGTCGTTCACGCCGATGTCCTGCGTGTACGGCATTTCGAGCTGCTGGAGCACCGGAGCCACATGACGCCGGGCGAAGATGTCGCCCGGAAGGAGGAGTACCGGGATCCGGTTGATCGTCGCGAGGGCCGCCCCGGTGATCATGTTGGTGGCGCCCGGACCGATCGAGGTCGTGCACGCGAACGCGCCCAGCCGGTTCTTCATCTTGGCGTAGGCGACGGCGGTATGGACCATCGCCTGCTCGTTCCGGAACTGATAATAATGCAGTCCACTCGTCTGATGCAACGCCTGGCCCAGGCCGGCGACGTTGCCGTGCCCGAAGATGCCGAAACATCCTCCGAAAAAGCGATTCTCATGACCGTCGCGCACGACGAACTGATGCTTGAGATACTCGATGACGGCCTGGGCGACCGTAAGACGGCGGGTTGACATGGCAGGAATGAGAAGGCTTTGGCTAAAGAAAATGGCGTGCGGAGGTGCCGGGAAATTATCCGTGGCGGGCATTGAATGCCAGCAAAATCATACGGAGCGTTAAAAAGTGGTGTTATTACACTGCGTTTTGTCATCTCGACCGAAGGTATCGGTGTTAACCGATGCCGAAGCGGAGAGACCTCATGAATAAGGCAGTCGTACCTGGGGAGGTCTCTCCGCTTCGTCCCCGCATACGCGGGGTCTTCGGTCGAGATGACATTGGGTGAGTATGGCTGGCTGGCGGCCTCACAACTCCAGCAGCGCCTCCAGGAAGCCCATGTTGGCTTCTTCGCCCTTCTGTTTTACGGCGATGACGGGGATTGAGGCGTTGAGGAGGACGCGTTCGGTGACGCTGCCGAGCATGACGGCGGCGCTGTTGGAGCGGCCGCGGGCGCCCATCAGGATGAGGTCGGCGCGTTCGCGTTCGGCGATCTCGGGGATCCGGCGCGCCGGCCGCTCGCTCGGCTCGAACAGCGGCACGAAGTCCAGCCCCATCCGATCCACGCCTTCGATGAACTGCCTGTATTTCTCCTCGGCGTGGAGCCGCATGATCGCGGCGAACTCCTCGTAGGTCTTGCCGATCTTGTAGTAGCCAAGCGGCACGTTGAAGACGTGGAGGCAGACGAGTTCCGTGTGGCCGGCGGCGGCCGCGATGGCGATCGCCTTCGTCAGCGCGTCCATCGAATGCTCGGAGAAGTCGATGGGCACCAGGATGCGCGTGATGCGGGGGGCGGCGCCATCGGGGATCGACAGGACCGAGCACGGCGCGCGCCGCGCCATCTTTTCCGGGGTCGAGCCGCCGTCCCGATCCCGGCGTTTCGAGCCGACGATCACGAGGTCGATGTCCTTCAGCCGCGTCCACCGCAACAGCGTCTCGGCCGTGGTCCCTTCGCCGACGAGGTACTGGATCTCGGCGCCGGCGGGCAACTCGCCGAACGTCGTCGCGACCCGGTGCTGCAATTCGGCCTCGATGGTCTCATCCACCGGGCGCATGGCCTGGGGATAGGCCTCGCGCACCGCATCCGGCAGGTCGAGCGTCTCCGCCACGTGGGCGATATAGATGGTGTTCGGCATGCCCAGCCGGCTCAGCATGCCGGCGTAGCGCAGCGTGGTCTCGTCTTGATCGCTGAGCAGGTTGAGCGCGACGAGGACCCGGTTGTACTTGTACATGGCGATGACAGGTTGCAGGTTTCAGGCTGAAGGTTACAGGTTTGATCGGTTACGATCCAGCCCCCGCCCACGAAAACGCATTCACTTCCTCAACAACCTGCCAACCTGCAACCTGCCAACCATTACCTAAAGCCCTCCCTTATCCGACACGAACGTCATCACCTGATCCAGCGTGGGCATGAAGTTGGCGCAGCCGTGTTTCGTGACGAGGATGGCGCCGCAGGCGTTGGCGAGCCGGCAGGCCTTGTACCAGTCCCAGCCCTGCACGAAGCCGTAGGTGAGCCCGCCGCCGAAGGCGTCGCCGGCGCCGAGCACGTTGAGCACCTCCACCGGGTAGCCGGGGACGCGCACTTCCGGCTTGCCCTGCTCGAAGATCGAGCAGCCGTCGGGTCCGCGTTTGACGATCAGGACCTCGACGCCGGCATCCAGGATGCGCTGGATCGCGGTTTCCAGGTTGCCCCTGATTTCGGGCGCCGAGACCTGCTGGTGGGTGATCACGACCTGCGAGGCATCCGTCAGGCTGGCGGCCATCACCTCTTCCTCGGTGCCGATCACCACCTGCACGCGGGGCAGCAGGGCGCGGACCATCACGCCGTAGGCGCGGGGGTCGAACCACTGGTCGGCGCGGAAGTCGAGGTCCAGGAAGACGGTCGTGCCGGCCTCGTTCGCCACCTCGGCCGCATACATCGTGGCGGTCTTGCTCGGGTCGCGGCTGAGCGCGTTGCCGGAGAGGACGACCACCTTGAAGTCCGCGAGGTTCGCGGCCAGCACATGGTCCATCGTCAGATGGAGGTCCGACGCATTGTCCCGGTAGAACACCAGCGGAAAGCGGGCCGGGGGCTCGATGCCCAGGATCACCGCCGGCGTCCGCGTGCCGTCGATCGTGGGGATAAACTTCGTCTCGATGCCTTCACGCTCGAGGAAGCGGCGGACGAATCGGGCGACCTGGTCGTTCCCGAAGCCCGTCAGCAGCGCGGTCCGGAGCCCGAGCCGCCGGCAAGCGACAGCGATATTGGTCGACGACCCCCCGACAAACGCCCCGAACGACGTGATCTCCTCGAACGGAGCCCCCATGTCGTTGGAGTACAGGTCGATGGACGTGCGCCCGAAGGTGATGACGTCATAGGGGCGGCTATTGGGCATAGGAGTGGCCGTTGCGTGGTGAGGATCAGGGATGCAGGATGCAGGATGCAGGATACTTCGACCCGGGTGAAAAATGCCCGCGGCGGTCCAGCATCGGGGTATGCCGGGGCATGTAGCCGTGTCTAGTAGATGTAAACCTGAATCGCATGCCGCTTATGAGCTATAAAAAGTTGGAAATCTGGCAAAAAGCCCGTGTTCTCGTCAATGAGACGCATCAGATGACGTTCACGGCCTTGCCGCTTTTTGAGCGCTACGAACAGGGAGCACAACTTCGTCGGTCCATAAAATCCGTCAAGGCAAACATTGTCGAGGGGTACGGAAGGCGTATGTACAAGCGGGATTTTCTGCGTTTTCTGGCCTATGCAAGCGCCTCGTTGGATGAATCGATCGATCATCTCGAAACACTGGCCGAGACGCGCTCTCTTACGGACATCCAGCAATTTGAACAACTCAGGGGAGGCATGCTAGCACTTGGAAAACAACTCCATGCATTCAAGTTGGCCGTTGAACGTCAGCATCGAACCGGAGCATAAAGCCATCCTGCATCCAGCATCCTGCATCCAGGAACTACTTCCCATTCATCTCCGCCGTCACCAGCGGGAGCCGCGGGTCCTGGCCTTTCCAGGTGCCGTAGATCCACTGGTGATCCGGGTCGTCGGTGTTGGCCAGCGACTGGTCGCTGCCGGTGAGGAAGTTGAGGTAGTAGACGTTGTAGCCGTGGCCGGCGACGACCGGGTGGTACCCCTTCGGCACCATCACCACGTCGTTGTGCTGCGCGCGGGCGATTTCGTCGAGCGAGCGGTCGCCGGTGTATACCTGCTGGATGGCGTATCCCTGCGGTTTGTCGATCTTGTAGAAATACGTCTCCTCGAGCCGGGCCTCCTTGAGCGTTCCGTCCGGCGCGACGATGCGCTCGTCGTGCTTGTGGGCCGGGAACGAACTCCAGTTGCCGGAGGGGGTGTAGACCTCGACGCAGACCAGCCGGTGGCAGTCGAACCCGGGCTGAAGGAGGCTGTTGATCTGGCGGTTGGCGTTGTCACCGCCGCGCAGCTCGATGGCGGCTTCCTCGGGGCGTTTGAAACGGGCCGGGTGATCCTCATCCGTCTCGCACCAGCCGTACGCGATGTCGAGCAGGTCGCTCTCCGCCGTGAGGGTGAACGTCGTGCGGCGCGGCAGGTAGAGGGCGTGCGCGATGCCGCTGAAGACATCCTTCCGACCGTTCTCCGTGCGCCACGAGCCTTTGTCCGAAGTCACGGAGAAGGAGCCGCCGAGCAGGATGATGGCGTATTCGTTCTCGCCGGTATTCGCCGACCACGTGTTGCCGCGCCGCATGATGCGGGCCTCGAAATTCAGGAATTCCCAGCCGGCTTCCTCACGCGTGATGCGCTGGTACACGCCTTCCGACGCGAGCGGCTTACGAAGCAGAGGGGAGTGAGGCATCGTGTTTCTTGCGTACGCCGAACGCCCGGTGCGAGGCGCCGAGCAGTTCGAATTTCTGTTTCATCATGACGACGTATTCGTCGATGTACTGCTTCGCCGGCAGCACGAGGTCGATCTGGTCCGGCTGGTCGCGGAAAAACTCGCGGTAGGTGCGGGCCCAGAGGAGGCGGGTGTCCGTGGCGATGTTCACCTTGCAGACGCCCCGTTCGATGGCGCGGATCAGCTCGTCGGGCGAGACGCCGCGCGCGCCCGGCAGCAGCCGGCCGCCGGCGCCGTTGATGCGGTCGATCTCCGACTCGTTCACCGTGGACGCCCCGTGCAGCACGAGCGGGAAACCCGGCAGACGCTGGCCGATGGCTTCGAGGATATCAAACTGCAGGCCGTTGCCGCCCGAAAACTTGTACGCCCCGTGGCTCGTGCCCACCGCGACGGCCAGGCTGTCGCACCCGGTCTGGTTGACGAACGCCTCGCACTGGGCGGGGTCGGTGTAGCGGACGAGCCGCTCTTCCACCGAGATGCCGTCCTCGACGCCGCTGAGGACGCCCAGCTCGGCCTCGACCGCCACGCCGTGGGCGTGCGCCAGCTCGACGACGGCGCGCGTGCGCCGCACGTTATCATCGAACGGGTCGTGCGAGGCGTCGATCATCACCGACGCGTAGTCGCCCGTAGGGATCGCGTCGCGGCAATGGCTTTCGTCCCCGTGATCGAGGTGAAAGGCATAGACGGCGTCCGGAAACAGTTCGGCGGCGGCTCCGATCATCGCGGCGAGCATCGGCGGGCCGGCGAAGTTGCGGGCGTAGGGCGTGGCCTGGACGATAAACGGCGCATCGGCTTCTTCAGCCGCCTGAAACAGGGCGAGCACCTGTTCCATGTTGAATACGTTGACCGCGGCGATGGCGTAGGCGCCATAACAGTCCTCGAACATGGTGCGGGTGGAAACGCGCATGGAGCGTTCAGCAGTTGGGGTTCTGGGTTCAGGGGTTGCCGTGGGCACCGCCCCGACGACGGCAACACCGAATCGTTTCGTCGCAAGAATACAAACTATCCGGCGGATCTGCCTAGGAAGATTTTTTTCTTCTGCTGGCGGAAAGTGTGCATCTCGTCGCGCCGCCGCTCGCCCGTCGCCCGGCGCGCCGGCGTGCTGAACCCGACCTCCGGCCATGGGTTAGAGGGGCACACATGGGAAGCCAGCGTGAGGGTCCGATTTCGTATGTCACTCCGTTCATTTCTGCGCGCCAGCCGGCGGCCGAGGGGCCCGGCGCATCAAAATCTGCGCATCATCCTGGGGTACGTAGGCGGGATATTTCTGCTCGTCTCCGTGTTCGCCATCCTGTTTCACGTGATCATGATCGGGGTGGAGGGGCGCTCGTATTCCTGGTTCACGGCCTATTACTGGACCCTCACCGTGATGACGACGCTCGGTTTTGGGGACATCGTGTTCGAGAGCGAGATCGGCCGGCTCTACACGATCGTGGTGCTCGTATCGGGCATCACGTTGTTTTTCGTGCTCTTTCCCGTCGCCTTCATCCGCTTCGGGCCCTGGCTGGATGCCCGGCTCCGCATGCGGGCGCCCCGGTCCGTGCCGCGCGGGACGGCGGGGCATGTCATCCTCACGGCGTACGACGAGATGATCGCGCCGGCGCTCATCGCCCGGCTGGAGCGCGAAAGCATCGACGTCTTCGTCCTCGAACCGGACGCGGACAAGGCGGCCCAGCTGTATTTCCGCGGCGTGCCGGCGGTCACGGGCGACATCGATCTGCGGGCGACCTACGAGGCGCTCGCGGTGGCGTCGGCGCGGATGGTGGTCGTCAACCGCGACGACGCCGTGAACACCAGCACGATACTCGCCGTCCGCGAAGCGGCCGAAAAGGTGCCCATCGTGGCGCTGGCGTCGCGGGACGACGCCGTCGACGTGTTGCAGCTCACGGGCGCCACGCGGGTTCTGGCGCTTCGCAATCAACTCGGCGAACAGCTGGCGTCCCGGGTCAAGGGGATGCACGCCCGCGTCGTCCAGCTGGGTGAGTTCCATGATTTGCAGGTCGCCGAATTTCCGGTGCACCGCACCCCGCTGGCGGCCCAGACGGTGCGCGACACGCGGCTGCGCGAGCTGACCGGCGTCACAGTGATCGGCGTTTGGGACCGGGGCACGCTGCTGCCGGCCCGCCCGGAGACGCAGCTGACCTCGTCGTCGGTGCTCGTCGTCGTGGGCGCCAGCGAGCAGCTGGACGAGCTCGATGCGTTGATGATGATCTACGACGTCAATCCCAACCCGGTGATCGTCATCGGGGGCGGAACGGTCGGTGCGCAGGCCGCGCGCGTGCTCAAGGCGAGGGGCGTCCCGGTGCGGATCATCGACCAGAGCCGGTTTGTATGCTCGGTCCTCGCGCGGGAGTTCGAGCACGTCCATCAGGGCGACGCGGCCGATTACACGCTCATGCAGGAGGTGGGGATCGCGGAGGCGCCGTCTGTGCTGCTCACCACCCACGACGACCGGATCAACATCTACCTGACGTCCTACTGCCGCCGGCTGAACCCGGGCATCCGCATCGTATCCCGGCTCAACGAGGAGCGCAACGTCGCCTCGATCCACCGCGCCGGCGCCGACTTCGCGCTCAGCTACACCTCCCTGGGCGTCTCGCTGATCGACTCCATCCTGCGCGAACGGCCTTCGTTCCTCGTCAGCGAGGGGGTGAATCTGTTTTCGGTCCCCACGCCGGCCTCCATCGCCGGCCGGCTGCTGAAGGACAGCGGTATCCGCACGAAAAGCGGTTTGAACGTCATCGCCATCCAGGAAGGGGACCACATCGTCACCAATCCGCCCCCTTCCGCCCTGATCCCGAAACACAGCGAGCTGTTTCTCATGGGGGATATCGACCAGCAGCGCGCGTTCGAGAAGGCGTTTGGGTGACGCATCCGCCCGGGGCGCGCGACTCCGCCGTCGCGATCGCGTATATTGGAGGAACGCACCGTTCAACGACGCATCCACCCGACCGGAGGGCTCATGAACCAGATCGTCCGATTCGGCCACGCCGTGCGCCATGTCATGGCGTTTGTTCTGCTAATGCTCTGGCTGGCTCCCATCGCAGATGCCTTCGCCCAGACGCGCTTCGAGGGGACGGCCGTGGTTCGCGTCGCGGAGGCCGAATACACGGTACCGATCGAATGCGATGACGCCGCACGCCCCGAGCTGGGATTTTCCACCGAGCCCAGTCGCATCACGCGGGAACGCACCGGTCGGACGAGCGGGGTCAACCTGCGCGTACGGTCATCGGGCGAGCCGGATGAGAGCATCGTTTCGCTCGATCGCTACGTGGCCTGGCTTCCACGGCCGGCGTCGCAAGCCGGCGTACTGACGATGACGATCGATTTGAGCCCGATGACCGTGATGCAGGACGGCCAGCCGGTGCTGCTGACGCGCGACATGTGGATGGAGGGCAATCGGCCGGAAGGACTCAACGGGGTCGAACTGGAGGCCCGGTGCAACGGTCGAGATCCAGAGGCGCCGGCGTATCGAAAAATCTCGAATGATCCCTGAATGAACCGCCACGCCTACGATAAAAACCGGCCTCGACAGGCGGTCATTTCTAAAGGTATCCTCCCTCCCGGGAGGCGGTCTGCTCATCGGTTTCAACTGGCTGGCGGGCTGTCAGCCGGTTGACGGGGAAGCGAACGGGAATCGCGCGGAGTGGCACCGGCTCAATGGGTACCTGATGATCGCGAGCGACGGGACGGTGACGATGCTCTCCCCGAAGTCCGCGCCGGTGGACTCCCGGAATATCCGCTGTTCGCCGACCGCTTTCCGGCCGGCGCGGTCGACAAGTACCACGCCGAGGGATGGGACATCCCGTCCAACATCACCACCGGCGCGTTCCGGGCGCCCCGGTCGAATTTCATGGCGGCCGCCGAACAGTCCTTCCTCGACGAACTCGCCGAGGCGATGGTGCAGGATCCGATCGATTTCCGGCTCGGCCTGCTGGAGCGCGCCCGGATGAACCCTGTCGGCCCCCGTTACGACGACGCGGCCCGGTATGCCGGGGTGCTGGAACTGGTGCTGGAAAAGTCGGGCTGGGGACACGAGCGGGCCGGCGTGCATCGCGGCGTATCGGCCTATTTCTGCCGCAACTCGTACGCGGCGCACGTGCTGGATCTGGCCATCGAGGACGGCAAGCCCGTCATCCGGAACGTCTGCACCGCCGTCGATTGCGGGATAGTCATCAACCCCGACGCCGCGACCAACCTCGTCGAGGGCGCTATCGTCGATGCGGTCGGCAATGCGCTCTACGGCGCACTGACGTTCAAAGACGGGGTGCCCGAGCACCAGAATTTCGACACCTACCGCATGATCCGGCATAGCGAGGCGCCGAAAGCGATCGAGGTTCATTTCGTGGAGAATACGATCGATCCGACGGGTCTCGACGAGCCGGCCTTTCCGCCGACGTTCCCAGCCTTCGCCAACGCCATCTACAAGGCGACCGGCAAGCGGGGGTACGACCAGCCCTTCGGGCCGCATCTGGATGCGTTTGCGGGATAAGCATCTTTTTCCCGCCGGCGCTGGGTAGTTAATGAAGCGATGTGTAACTTATGTGCGGGTAACCGATACCAGGCACATCTGATGGAACTCACGACTCTTCTCGGACCCCTCCTCGCCGGCGCGGCGATGGGGGCGGTTTTTATATGGCTGCTCCTGCGGAGCCAGACGCAGTCGCAGACGGCGGCGCTGCAGGAGCGGGTCCGCTACCAGGAGGACGAACTAGCTCGCGCCCGCGCCGGCGCGGAGGCCGGCAAGACCCACGTCGAACAGCTCACCCGCGACCGCGAGCAGCTCACGCAGCACTATGCCGCCGCGCGCGCCGCCCTGCAGGCGCAGGAGCAGCGGGTCCGCGGGCTCGAGCAGGAGCTGGAGGGGCAGCGATCGGCCGGCCGGCAGCTGCAGGAACGCGTCACGAAGCTGACGAGCGAGCTGGCGGTCCGCCAGACGCAGCTCGACGAGGAGCGGCGGACCGGGGCGGAGCAGGCCGCACTGCTCGATCTGGCGCAGCAGAAACTGACGGACACCTTCAAGGCGCTCTCCTCCGAGGCGCTGCACCAGAACAGCCGGGCCTTCTCGGAGCTGGCGAAATCCACGCTGGAGCACTTCTACACCAAGGCCGGCGCCGAAATGCAGAAGCGCGAGGCGGCCATGAGCGAACTGGTGAAGCCGCTCAATACCTCGCTCGAACAGGTGAACCGGCGGATCCGGGAAGTCGAGGAGGCGCGCACGGCGGCGTACGCGTCGCTGACCGAGCAGATCGCCTCGATGGCCGTCGCCCAGCACCAGATCCAGAAGGAGGCCGGCAACCTCGTCAAGGCCCTGCGCCAGCCGTCGGTGCGCGGCCGATGGGGCGAGATGCAGCTGCGGAAGGTGGTCGAACTCGCCGGCATGGTGGAGCATTGCGACTTCGACGAGCAGGTGAGCGTGGACACGGCGAGCGGCCGGCTGCGGCCCGACCTCATCGTCAACCTGCCCAACAACAAACAGATCATCGTCGACGCCAAGACGCCGCTCCAAGCGTACCTCGACGCGGTGGAGGCGGAAGACGACGAGCAGGCGAAAGGATTCCTGCGCGACCACGCCCTCCAGGTGCGCGCGCATCTCCGGCAGCTGGGGCAGAAGGCCTATCACGCCCAGTTCGACCTCTCGCCGGAATTCGTCGTGCTGTTTTTGCCCGGCGAGATGTTCTTCAGCGCGGCCCTCCAGCACGACGCGACCCTGCTGGAGGACGGGATGAAAAACGGCGTCGTCCTCGCCACGCCCACCACGCTGATCGCCCTGCTCCGGGCGGTCGCCTATGGGTGGCGCCACGAACAGATCGCGCGGCACGCGCTCGACATCAGCAAGCTGGGCCAGGAGCTGTACGACCGGCTGCGGACCATGACGAGCCACTTCGTCGAGATGCGGCGCGGGCTCGACCGGGCCGTCGGCAGCTACAACAGTGCGATGGGGTCGCTCGAGTCGCGGGTGCTCGTGACGGCGCGGCGGTTTCAGGAGCTGGGCGCGGCGACGCGGGAAGAGCTGGACGCCATCGACCTGATCGACCGCTCGGCGCGCATGCTGCACGCGCCCGAGTTCAGCCTGACCGAGCCGCCGGCCGGCGAGGACGCCGGCGATGGAACCGGCGACGCTACTTCATCAGAAGCATCGTTCGAGTGAACACCTGGCCGTCGACGTCCAGGCGGTAGAGGTAGACGCCCGAGGCCATCACCCGGCCGGCGTCGTCGCGGCCGTCCCATTCCACCTCATACACCCCGCCGGCCCGCGCGCCGCGCGCCAGCGTCCGGACGGCCCGGCCCGTGACGTCGAACACCGTGAGTCGAATCGATTCGCCCGGCAGGTCGGTTAGGTCGAAGCGGATCGTCGTGGTCGGGTTGAACGGGTTCGGATAGTTCTGGGCGAGGGGGGAAGGCGCGCTCGTCGTGATAACGCCGCCGGCAGGATCGCACCGGGTGACATGCCCCAGCTTGTCGGTCACCTCGAAGACGATGGCGCGGCGGGCGTCGTAGAACCGATTCAGGTTGCGCACGGCGTGCACGGGCTCGACATTGACCTGGATGCTCGATTCTCCGGTGAGGTACACGATATCGTTTAGCGCAAGGAATTCGCCCGAACCCCTGTCGATCTCGAAATGGAAGCCGGTTCCATTGCTGACCCGGAGGGAAGCCAGCCCGGAGCCGAAATCCTTGAAGATCATGTCGAATTGATAGGGGGGGAGGTCGCTGATGTAGCCCAGTTCACAGACCGGCGGCTCGCGGTCGATTTCCTGACCCGGTGCCGTCACCCGCACAAAAAACGCGTCGCTCAGGCCGTTGCTGACGAGGGTGTGCGACGCTCCGTTGCCGGGGAAGGTCAGGGTGTCGAAGAAACTCCCGGTGAGATACAGGTTGCCATCGCGGTCTTGCGTCATGCGGGAGGGCGTATCGGCGAGCGGACCGCCGTACTGCTCGAGCCAGATCGGCGTGCTGGTTGCGTCAAAGCGGGCCAGGAAGATATCCTGCGCGCCATGCGCTACATAGGAGGATCCGGCGATGGAAGCCGTCCCGGTAAACGAGCCGGCCACGTAATGCGCATCGCCGGCCGGCCGGACCACCACGGCCGCGCCCCGGTCGTCCCCCGTCCCGCCGTGCCGCGTGGCGCGGACGAGCGCCCCGGAGGGATTGTATTTGGCGACGAAAATATCCCGATCGCCCGCGGATAGAAGGGTCGTTTCGCCGGCCTCTCCGCTACCCAGCGTCAGCGATCCGGTGAAAAATCCCGTCACGTAGCTGTAGGCGTTGCCGTCCACCGAAATCGCATCGCCCCGGCCGAGCGCCGTCCCGCTCATGCTTTTGAGCCAGCGCAATCCGCCGTCGGGGTTGAGTCGGGCGATAAATCCGCTGTAGCGTCCTGCCGCGTCGTTCAGGAGGTAATAGCCTGTGAGATACGTGTACCCGGCCTCGTCGATATGCATCGACGTCGGAATATACGTGTAGGAAGCCGGCCAGTAACTGAAATAGGCCAGGGCGCCGGTTGGAGTGTACCGCGCGAGCATAAATCCGTGCACGGAGGCGTTGCCCTGCACCTGCTGGGTCGGCAGCCCCTCGTCCAGCACGACGGCTCCGCTCAGGTAGCCCGACACGTGGATCGTTCCGTCATCGGTGACCGATACGGTCTTGCCCAGCAGGGTGCCGGTCGTGTTCAGGCCCCCGGCTTCTTTCGCCCAGAGAAGCGCTCCGCTGGTGTCGAACCGGGCGATGAACAGGCCGGTGTTCGCGCCCGTGTCGAGCTGGACTTCCCCGGGAGTCCCTTCCCCGAAGACCGCCGTTTTCCGGAATTCACCCACCACGATCGTTTCGCCATCCTGTGTGACGGCCAGGTCGCCGGCCACGAGCCAGTCGGATCCGTTGGCTGCCAGCACGGCGCGTAGGAGGCGGCCATCCGGAGCGTAGCGGGCCAGATAGATCGCGTTCGGGCCTCCGGCGAGTGTCGTCTGGTCCGGGCCGCCCGGATCGAGCGTCACCGTGTAATGGAAGAGGCCCATCGCCAGCATGTTGCCGCTCGAATCCGCCGCGAGGACGGCGCCGGAATCGAGGCTGGTGCCGCCGGCGCTTCCCGCCCAATCGATCGTCTGTGCGGCGGACGGAAGCGCGAGAACGCACGAGAGCAGGAGCACGATGCCGGGCTGGCAAAGGGAACGACGCGGGAAGGTCATACGAAGCGGATTGGCGCCTGCAGGCAGACGTCAGGCGGTGCAGAAGGAACGGGGCGAGTTGGACCGGTAAACGAGCGGGAGAGGGGCGTCCCGGACATGGACAGGCGATGATAGGGCATCCGCTTCGCGATGCCAACACGGCCGGCCACAATGCGCCATACGGCGCCGACATTGGCGCGTATGTTACCCGGTCGGAGGGAAGAAAAGCGCATGCGCCGACGGGTTATTCGGTCTGCGCTATGGGGTTAGGTTCGCGCCAGACGCGGCGCCGCGGGGGCCGGCGCGCATCCGGGCTGCAGGATCGTCACTCGGTCGGCGCGGGCGCCTCGAGGTCGGCCTCGATCTCGGCCTCGATCTTAACTTCGGGCTCCGGTGCCGGGGGCGCGGCCGGGGAGGCGTCATCTTTCAGCCACGCCTCCAGCCACTGCATGAGGCGGACGAAGCTGACCCGGTTGCCCTGGATGGCCGGCTGCTTGACGCGCCAGTCGTTGAAGGCCACGATCTTGTGCCACGCGGTGGTCTTCCCGCTCCATTTCTCCGGCTTGTCCGTGATCAGGATGTTCTGGAGGTCCACCCGCATGTCGCTGGCGTCGTCGATCGACTGGGCGAAATGGAGGTTCGTGTAGCCCATCCGGACGGCCAGGCAGAGCAGGAATTCCTGTTCGCTCGGGTTCGTCAGGTCCAGATACAGCGCCTTCCCGTCAAGCGGATTCACTTTCGGGCTCGCTTCCGCCTCTTCTTCGTGGTCGAGCGTCATGTTGCCCAGGTTCGCCACCGTCGGGCCGAGGTTTTTGTACAGATCGATCTTGTCGGCGACGGAAAGACGCGTGAGGGCCAGGGCGGCATGCGGATGCGTGCTCACGAACGCATTGGAGCCGTCGCCGAATCCGAGCAGCTTGACTACCCGGTTGGCTGTGCCCACCAGGTTGACGATGGCCGCGAAGACGGACGTGGGATTCACGTGGTGCTCCTCGACGGCGCTCGTGAGCGGCGACGGGATCTTCCACCGGATACACAGTGCGGCTCCTACCTCCGCATGATGGCAGCCGAAAATCTTCTTCTCGTTGAGGAAGAGCGGCATCAGGTTGTTTCGTGTCGACTGCAGCAACTGGGCGTACGGCGTCTTGTACTCGTTCAGCATGATGATCTTGCCGATATCGTGCACCAGGCCGGCGATAAACGCTTCCTCGGGATAAGGCAGACCGATCTTCACCGCCAGCTGGCTCGCCATCGTCCCGACGGCCAGACAGTGCTTCCAGAACCGCTCGCCCCCCAGCGGCCATTTCGTCGCGCCGATCGTCTGCATCGTCTGAAAGGTGTAGGCGATGACGATCTGGACGACGTGCTGCCGGCCGAGCATGATCATGGCCTGTTTCAGCGACGTTATCTGCTTATACCGATTGGAGACGCCGGCGGAATTCGCCACGCTGATGATCAGTGCGGACAACGTCTGGTCCGATGCCACCGTACGGGACATCGCCTGGAAATCGACCGGATCTTCCTTGGCGAGCTCCAGAACCTTGTGTACGACAAAGGGTAATGGCCGCACACTTTTCAGTCCCTGCTCAATGTGCAGGGGCAACGCAATGTTGGTTCGTGACCCCATTGGTGGTGTAATGTATGGTTAGCTGATCGAAAAGGCGCGTCCGTGTTCGGAGCGGACATACCCGTCTGATCGACTGGCCTGCAGATATATAAAATGTTTTGCCGGGTTCTCACATTCGATCTGTGCCGGGGGGGACAAGCAGGGACCTCCCTGTGTGCCGTTCACGCGAGGTTTGCGTACCTTTTTGTAGGCAAATTGAGGTACCTGTGAAACAGGGATATCGCCGTAGGAGGATCCGGTGCTTCCGGTCCGCGTGTCCTTCGGGATCCACCTTCTGAAAAAGAGGGCGGAAGGAACGACAGTAGGAAAACGAGTATTGAGCTATCAGCCACACGTAACGCGCTGCTGCATGACCATTCAACGAATCTCGTCGCGTGTCCTCGCCCCGCTGGCGCTGCTATTCCTGTTCTGGGGATGCGCGCCAACGGTCTTTGTCGGGGAGCTGTCGGATTATCAGAAAGAGATCGACGCCCTCCAGCGCCGGCTCGCCGCTAACGCCTCGGATGCCGACGCGCTGCGGGATCTGGGCGTGATCTACCTCAAAACGAGGCATTTCACGGAGGCCAACGCTTATCTCGAGCAGGCCTACGCGCGCAACGCCACGGATCCGAAGACGCTGTTTCACCTGGGCATGGCGAACGAGACGCTGGCCCGGCGGGACACCGCGATCCGGCTGTACGAGAAATACGCGACCGTGTCGCGGGAGTCGCCCTATCGCCGGCTGATGCAGGGGCGCTACGCCTGGCTGTCGCGCCGGATGCTGCGGGACGACATGGCGCGCCTCGTTTCCGAGGAATCGGCCATCGCCGACAGCGCGGCATCGCCGCGCATCGTCGCGGTGTTTCCGCTGGTATACCAGGGCACGGAAGCCCGCTTCCAGCCGCTGGCCCGCGGACTGGCCGAGATGATGTCGGTCGATCTCGCCCGGGTCAACGCGCTCCGCGTCGTGGAACGCATCCGGCTGCAGGCGCTGCTGGACGAGCTGCAGCTTTCCCAGTCGCAGTACACGGACGCGTCGACGGCGCCGCGCGTGGGCCGGCTGCTCGGCGCCGGCCGGCTGGTCAGCGGCGCCTATAACGTCCTGGGGGGCAATGATATCCGCCTCGAGAGCGCGCTGGTGGCGATGGAGTCGTCGGAGCTGACGCAGCTGGACCCGCAGTCCGAAACCCTGCGCAACCTGTTCCTCGCCCAGAAGGCGGTGGTGTTCGACCTCATCGACCGCCTCGGCATCGAGCTGACCGCGCAGGAGCGGCAGGGCATCGAGTTCGTCCCGACGCAGAATCTCCAGGCCTTCCTCGCGTTCAGCCGCGGGCTGCTGGAGGAGGATAACGACAACTTCGAGCTGGCGTCGCGTGCGTACGGCGAGGCCGCGTCGCTGGATCCGGGCTTCAGCCAGGCCGCCGCGAAGGCCGAAGAAACGGCGGCCATGGCGGAGGCGGATCAGGAGATCGAGTCCTTCATCGCCGAAAACGCCGGCGCCGACGGCTCGGCCGACGGCGCATCCATCGACCTCATGGCGCTCCGGCTGAGCCTGCTCAACGCGACGATCGGCAACGGCTTTTTCCCGGGCGACGACTCGCGGGAGCCGGCTCCGGAGACCGGCGGCTCCGCCATCAACCTTCCCGACCCGCCCGGACCGCCCGGAAATTGATCCGCTCCTCCCGCCGTACGCAAGAACCCCTGACGTCTTTCTTCGCTATGCGATACCTCGTTTGGATTGCCCTGCTGGTGCTCGCGCCGGCTGCCGTTGCGCAGGACGCCTACATCGGCAGCGCTCCCCGCCCCGTTCGGATCACCACGGGCGCGGTCTACCAGCAATACGCCGACGCGGACAGCCGGCTGCAGCAGGTCAGCTTTCCGGTCACGGCCTTTGTGCCGGTGAGCCGGCCGTTTGCCGTGTCCCTCTCGTTCAGCCCGGCGCTGTCGTCCGGGGAAGAGGTTGTGTCGCTCGGCGGGCTGAGCGACGCGCAACTCGCGGTTTCGTATTACCAGCGGCTGGGCGCCGCGAGCGCCGTATTCAGCCTGAGCGCCAACCTGCCGAGCGGAAAACGCGGACTTACGCAGGACGAGTTCGCGACCTCCACGCTGCTCAGCCAGAACTTTTACGGCTTCCGGCTGCCGGTATTCGGGCAGGGGCTGAACCTGTCGCCGGGCGTGACGCTGGCGTTCCCCGCCGGCGACCAGGCCGTCGTGGGCATCGGCGCTTCCTATCAGTACCGGGGCGGCTTCGAGCCGCTGGTCGATATGACCGAGACGTTCAAGCCCGGCGACGAGATCCTCCTCACCGGCGGCGCCGACGTCCGGCTCAGCGACAGCTGGGCGCTCTCGGGCGACGTCACCTACACGCTCTACCAGGCCGACCGGCTCGGCGATGCCGAGGTGTTCGAAACCGGCGACCAGATCGCCGTCTCGATCCAGACGCTCGGCAACCTCGGATTCAACCAGCTCCGCTTTTTCGCGCGGTACCGGAATAAAGGCAAGAGCACCCTGCCCGTCGAGGGCCTCGCCATCACCGCGCCGCGGACCGAGCCCAGCCAGGGCCGGCTTCTCGCCACGTACCGCGTCCGGGTGCTTCAGACCGTCTATGCAACGCTCATCGCGCAGGGCCGGTACTTCGAAGAGACCGATCTCTTCGGGGCCAAGACCCTGTTCGACGTGGGCGCCGGCCAGGAATTCGTCCTCACGCGCGAGGTAAGCCTCACCAGCCGCTTTGTGTACACGTTCGGCAGCTTCCCCGGTGTCGAGATCGGCGGCGGGCTGGCGTTTACGTTGTAAGATGCAGGGTGCGGAATCCGGGGTTTGAGATCTGGGATCCTGGATGGTGTTGATGCAGGATTCGGAATCCAGGCTGCTGGATGATGTTGATGCGCTATCCTGCATCCCGTATCCTTCATCCCGTATCCTGCATCCCGTATCCTTCATCCCGTATCCTTCATCCCGTATCCTTCATCCCGTATCCCGCATCCCGATTCCATCCCCCGTCCCCCTCACGGAGACCGCCATGAAGAACACCCTGACCGTTATCGGAGGCGTTGTCGCCGTCTTTCTGGCGGCCTATCTGCTGTTAAACGGCGGCCGCGTCGATGAAGTGAATTTCCTGGGCATCAAGATCAAGGGGCCGCAGGAGGCGGTGGCGCCGTTGGTGGAGCGTCCGGGGGATCCCGCGCAGGAAACGGAGCTGGAGAAGCTGCGGATCGAGCGGTTGAAGCTGGAGAAGGAGCTGGCCGCGTTGAAGGCGCAGGATGCGCAGCTGAATCAGCTGGCGGAGGAGGCCGCGCCGTCCGACGGGCAGGGCCCGCAGGCGGTTGGCGAAGAGTATTCGGAGTGGCAGGATATCCTGGACGACCGCAGCGCCAACATGGAGGAGTTGCTCCGACAGATCCAGATCTACAACCAGCAGGCCGGAGCGTACGACCCTTCCCTCACGATCGACGCGCCGGCGTACGTCAACTTCTGCTGCGACATGTACGGCAACCGGCGCTGCCAGCTCGTCGCGCCCGTTCAGGCCGGCTCGGCCTGTTTCTGTCTGTTTCAGGGCACCGGGACGGCCTGCTGAGCGGCCTCAGAACGCAAAGCCGAAGCCGGCGGACACCACCGTCGTCGGGCCCACGCTCACGTCGCCGTTGAGGAGCACCGGGCCGAGGCTCAACCCCATCCCGAAGATGCCGCGCGTCTTGCCCCCGCCGTCGACGACGAAGTCGACGGGAATCACCTGCACATCCACATCCGGGTCGTCCACCTCGAAGTTGTAGGCGAAGCCGATGTCCGATCGCTCGGTCTGAATCCCTCCGTACAGCGTGAGCACGCCGATGCGTTTGCTGACCGCGGCGTTGACGGCGAAGGTGCGCGCGTCGATCACGGTGAGGTCGGAGGCGTCGTTCACCCGCACCTTCTGCCACGCGGCCTGAATCGCGAGGTCGACCGGGAGCCGGGGGAGATACTGGTTGATGCTGTGGCGGACGGCGAAGCCGAAGAGGCCGACCGATCCCACGTCGGTCACGGTGATTGTGGGCAGCCAGCGGACCATGAGGTCGGTGCCGAGGAGCGTGCCGATGCCGGCCTGCGGGACCATCAGCGGAGCGACATCCGTGCGCAGCAGCCCGCCGATGGTTTCGCGCGGGGCGAGCGTGGAGTCGAAGCGGACGGGCAGGATGAGCCCGAGCGTGCTGAAGGTGGTGTCGTGGGCGACGCGGACGGTGGCGAACGCCGGGTCCTCCGCGCCGAAGATACTGGGCGCGTCGGTGACCGTGAACGTCGCCGGCACATCGAGCGTGATCGTCTCCGACCCGATATCGAAATCGAGCGGCACGGTGCCGGTATAGGTCAGGTCGAAGGTCTGACTCTTCGCCGCCAGGAAAGTCGCGGAGGCCTTCACCCCGAGGTAAAAGTGCAGGCCTATCCGCTTGTTGCCCACCCGGGCGGTGTGGAAGAGGCCCGAGTTGAGGTCGGAGCCGAGCGCGTCGGCCAGCGGATCGACGTAGGCGCGGGCGTACACCTCGCCCACCTGGCCGAGGGTTTCCTGAAGATCCTGCCCGGAGGCCGGCGCGGCGAGCAGCGCCAGCCCGAAGGCGGCAAGAAATAAGCAACGTGTAGGCATCAGCGTTCGGGGTGACGGCTATTTTACGACAATCATTTTGCCCGTCGAGGTAAACGAGCCGGCGCGGAGGCGGTAGAGGTAGACGCCGCTGGCCGGGGCGCGGTCGCTGGTCCAGTCGATCGCATACCGCCCGGGCGTCTGCCACCCGCGCACCACGGTGCCGACGGCCTGTCCCAGCGCATTATAGACGGTGAGGTCGACTTCCGCCGGCTCGGCGAGTTCGTAGGCGATGGTCGTCGAGCCTGAGAACGGGTTGGGGTAGTTCGGCAGGAGCGCCGTCCGTTCGGGTGCGAGGACGGCGTCACCCAGCACGGCGTCGAGTGTGCCGCCGACGGCGAGGCGCAGCCGGCGCTCGGGGAGGTCGGTCGACAGGGCGATCCGGGTCGTCCCGTCTTCGATCGGACGGGCGTAGCCATAATCGTCGTCGATCAGGTAAATCGCTTCCTGGCCGAAGGCCTCGCGCAGGCCGGCGAACCGGAGTTCGGCGCTTTCGGCGTCAGCCGGCGCCCGGAGGCGCATCGACCACACCTGGCCCGACGCCCCGTCGGGCCGGGCGCTGACCGCGACGGCTTCGTCGCGCTCGAGGAGCGAAAGCGTCACGTCGGGCGTGAAGGCGGGCGCCTCGGGCATGGCGAACGGTGCGTCGCTCGTGCCGATCCAGTTTTGCGAGTCGATGCCGGACCGGCCGGGGATCGCCGCGGTGATCCGGGCGAAGGCCGTCGTCTCACCTTCGGGCTGGGCTTCCGCCGGCGCGGGGATGGGCGGGATGGCGATCGTCACCGGCGTGTCGCCGGCGTTGAAGACGAAATAGCCCTCCCAGGGAAGCAGGGTGCCGATCGCGGCGGGGTCCTGGACCATCTCCACCCCGTTGAAATAGGCGATGGCATTCACGACGCCGGCGTCGCGGTCGACGTCCGCCCACGCGACGGGGAAGGCGAAGGGGTTACCCACCATGTTCCAGCCGGGCTGGAGCGTGATCGGGTAGGGGAGACCGGTCGGTACGGAAAAGCCGGCCTCGGCATCGAACGGCGCGCCGTCGCGCGTGATGAGGAAGAAGGCCTCTCCGGGGCGCACCGGGTCGTCGAGCGTCGGAAATTCCACGAACGCGTCGTCTTTCCAGCGAAGGAGGCGCCAGGCCTGGGGATCGTAGTCGCCGTAGTCGTCGCCGAGCACATCCGCCAGCGAGGTGTCGTCGAGCAAGAGCGGGACGGCGACCATCTTGTAGGTGCGCGGGATCAGGTCATAGGGCGGGCTCGCGCTCGCGACGCGGACCGTCTGCGACGCCGGTCGCTGCTGCGGGGTGTTGGTGGGATAGACCGCCCCTTCGTCGTCGACGATGTAATATTCGAGGCCGCTCTCCGTGACGGAGGCGCCGGGGATCGTGGCCTGGCCGGCGAAGGGCTGGGAGGCGAAGGTGAGATCGCCGGCGCGGCGGTAGAAGATCGTGCCGGCGGCGGCGAGGTTGGTGCCGGCCTGGTTGATCGTCATGAGCGCGTCCTGGCCGGCCGAGGGGACGCCCTGAAACCGCACGTCGAACGCCGAGGGGCCGATGGCGTGCAGCAGCCCGCGGTCGTTGTTGAGCCCCGCGGAGACGAAATAGAGGGTCTCGCCGGTGCCGATCGCCGGCGACGACCACACCGGCGTGCCGGCGTTGTAGGTCCAGGCCACCGACGGGGCGCTGCCCGTGTCCTCGATGGCGTAAAACGTGCCGTCGAGCGCGCCGAAGTAGATCAGTCCGTCGAGCCCGATCGCCGGCGACGACGCGACGCGATCCGAAGCCTGGAACGGCTGCGTCCAGCGCGCCTGCCCGGTGGCGGCATCCACCGCGTGCAGGGCGCCGTCCAGCGTGGCGACATAGATCACCCCGTTGGCGCCGAGCGCGGGTGAGGAGACGATGTCGCCGCGCGTGTCGTAGTTCCAGATCTGCCGGCCCGTCGTCCCGTTGACCGCGTAGAGCACGTCGTTGAGCGAGCCGGCATAGACGGTGCCGTCGCTCCCGATGACGGGCGAGGAGACGAATTCGCTGCCGACCGTGAACGGGGTCCATAACAGGGCGCCGGTAGCGCTGTTGAGCCCGTAGAGTCCCCCGTCTGTCGAGCCGAAAAAGAGGCTGCCGTCGGCGCCGAGCGCCGGCGAGGCGAAGATTTCGCCCGTCGTGGAAAAAGGCGTCCAGGCGGAGGTGCCGTCCGCGTTGAAGGCGAAGAGCGATCCGGAGCGGGAGCCCACGAAGACGCGGCCGGCGCCGTTGTCGTAGACCGGCGAGGAAAAGATCTGCCCGCCCGTGTCCACGCGCCACCGGAGGTTGCCGTTGGCGTCGATGCTGTAGAGGTATTCGTCGAGCGAGCCGATGTAGACGACGCCGGCGGGCGTGACGGCCGGGGAGGACACGATGCCCCGGATGTCGATCGTGGCGGGCACGACGTCGAGAAAGTCGTACGACCACTGGAGCGTGCCGCCGCGGTCGTACGCGTAGAGCCGTCGTTCGGAGGCGGCGTAGATGATGCCGCCGGGGCCGAATGCCGGCGAGGCATAGGCGTAGCCGCGCAGGTCGCGCTGCCACAGGGCGTCGGGGAAAGACGGGCCGGCGAGCGGGCTGCGGCCCGTGCGCTGGTTGTCGTGCCGGAAACCGGGCCAGAGCGTATTGTCTTGCGCGGCCGCCGGCCGCGCGCCGGCGAGCAGGACCAGGAGCACGGCGCAATACGATAAATAACGGATGCCGGAGTGGGGCATGGCGTGTTGGATTACAGGTTCCAGGTTGCAGGTTCAGGGACCCGGATCGGCGCCCTGCGGCGAACGCAGCGTGCGTCGACGTCGCGGCATTCGCCCAGGAGGGGCCGATCGTGGCGCGCCGCTCGTACGAGTAAGCCGTTAATGCAGGCGCGATGGATCATGCTGCGACTCAACGGACAGTCATTCCAACGGGCAGCCATTGCGGTTTAGAAGAGAGCCCGTGGTTCCGATACTACCCGAAACCAACGCAGCGCGACGATGAACGACAAAATTAAGGAATTTCTGGATCAGGTAGGTTACGAGGCGGCCGAAGAGGGCGCTGCCGGCATGCATCTCCTGCGCTATTTCGAGCAGGAGTACGGGGTGTCGTTGATGAGCCTGATCGAGCAGGAGTGGCTGGACGAGCAGGTGCAGTACGATATGGACGATCTGGACTTCCAGAGCTTCCGCGACGCCGTGTCCGACGACGACCTGCCGGCCTTCGATCGGGACCTCGAAGCGCTCTTCGGGCGATGAAGGGCGGAAAGGTTGCAGGTTGGCAGGTTGCGGGTTGACAGGTTTGGAAGCCGCTTTGCGTTTCGGGCCACCTGTTTTGTGCTGTCCTCGGGAGGGAGGTGTGGCGATACGGCGTCCGGTGCACTTCGTGTGAATTGACGGTGCAGAAACCTCCGATTTCCGGGATGGTTGTGCTGCGGTACGAGAAACTCACAAATGAAGATGTTCTCTGGCGCGTAGCTTCAGCCATGGAGCGGTCCTCACGCTCTGTCACTGCAGACTTTTAGTATCGCGATCGTTCGGGTTATAGTGTGAGTTCAGGGTTACGCTTCTCCCAATTAGTCGATCGGCGGTAAGTCAGACAATGCCAGAGGGCCGCTCCGTGGCTGGACCTTCAAAAAGCATCCCTCCTGTGGGGGGATGCTTTTTTGTGTCTAAGGTTTGAGGATCAAGGTTTAAGGGAAGGCCGTCATGTCCCTTAAACCTTGATCTTCAGACCTTAAACCATTTTACGCCATCTTCTCAGCGCTCCATGGCTGGACCTTCAAAAAGCATCCCTCCTGTTGGGGGGGATGGTTTTTTGTGTTTGAGGTTTGAGGATGAAGGTTCTAAGGGAAAGCCCGTCATGCCCCTTAAACCTTGATCTTCAGACCTTAGACCATTTTACGCCATCTTCTCGGCGCTCCATGGCTGGACCTTCAAAAAGCGTCCCTCCCGTTGAGGGGATGGTTTTTTGTGTTTGAGGATGAAGGTTCAAGGGAAAGGCCTTCAAGTCCCTTAAACCTTGATCTTCAAACCTTAAACCATTTTACGCCATCTTCTCAACGCTCCGGGGCGGGCGTGCGTACCTTGGGAGCCGTTCAGCACTTCGTTCACGGTCGGGTACGGCATGCCGCGTGTCCTTACGTTTCTGGTGATTTCTGGGACCTTCGTGGCCATGGGGGCGCTGTATGGCATTCAGCCGTTACTGCCTCTGCTCGGGAGGGCGTTTCAGGTCTCGGAGACCGCGTCGGCCTCGCTGATCACGTGGAGCTTGATCGCGATGAGCGTGGGGCCGCTGATTTCCGGGTGGGCGATGCAGCACATGGCGCCGCGCCGGCTGCTGCGGCTTTGCCTGCTGCTGCTCGGGCTCAGTGAACTCGTCTTTGCGACCGGCGCGGCCTTCTGGGTGCTGAAGCTCATCCGCCTCGTCGAAGGGTTGCTCATCTCCGGGTTGCTGGCCGCGACCATGACGTATATCACCCTCGTGTCGACCCATGTCCGGCAGACGATGGGGTATTATGTGGCCTCGTCCGTCGCGGGCGGTCTGTGCGGGCGGATCGTCGCCGGCTACATCTCCCAGGCCATTGCGTGGCCGGCGTATTTCGTGCTGCTCGGGACGGTGACCGTGCTGGTCGGCCTGCTCACGAGCCGGCTGCCGGCGGAGCCGGCGAGAAACCTGGACCTTCCGCGGCGCGGCTCCCTGCACGGATACCTGGATACGCTGCGGCACCCGAGGCTGCTGCGGATGTACGGGATCGTCTTCGCCGGCTTTTTCGCCATGACGGGTATCCTCAATTACATGCCGTTCCGGCTGGAATCCCTCGATCATTCGATCGGCGAAGGGCGCATCTCGCTGTATTATCTGGGGTTTCTGGTCGGCCTCGTCATTTCCAGCAATGCCCCGCGCGTCTCCGAATGGCTTGGCGGCGTCTGGCCGACGGTCGTGACCAGCCTCCTCGTCATGGTCGCCGGCGCGTTGATCGCTTCGTTGCCGGCCGTGGCGGCGCTGTTTGTGGCTGTCACGATGATTACCTCGGGGTTTTTCCTGATGCACGCCGTAATCGCCGCATCGGTGAGCGACGGCACCGGGATCGATCCGGCCACGGTCAACGGGATGTACATCGCGATTTATTACATCGGCGGCGCGGCCGGGTCGTATCTGCCCGGCCTCGTGTTCGTCCACGCCGGCTGGCCCGCCTTCCTCGTCCTGCTGGGTACGCTGCTCGTCACGGGCCTTCTGCTGACCCTCTCGGTCCGCAGTCGCCTCGCCGGCGCCTGAGCCGTATATCCAACTACGTGCAAGGTTCAGGCAACATAGCCACGAACCGTCAACCCGCAACCTGCAACCATCCGTATGCCCGTACCTCGCCTCGCCGACCTGGACGCCGTCATCTTCGATATGGACGGTGTGATCATCGACTCGGAGCCGCTGCACGAACGGACGGCGACGATGGTTTTCTCCGCGCACGGCATGACGATCCCTCCGGACCTCTTCGAGCAGTTCAAGGGGCGGACGGATCGGCAGATCGTGCGCTATATGATCGCCAACCACGCCCCGGGGCCGCTCGACGAGGACGCCCTGCTCGAAGAGCGGCGCGCGCTGTACGCGTCCATCATCGACGAGCTGAATCCGATACCGGATGTCCTCCCCTTCATCGACACCCTGTCGCGGAGCCACCGGCTGGCGCTGGCGACGTCCGCCGGCCGGCCGAACCAGCGGCTGGCGTTTGATAAATTCAGGCTGGACGCGTATTTCGAGGTCGTGATCACGGCGGACGACATCACGCGGCACAAGCCGGATCCGGAGCCGTACCTCGTGACAGCCGAGCGGCTCGGTGTCGAGCCGGCCCGATGCCTCGTCTTCGAGGACTCGGTAAACGGGGTGCGATCCGCCCTCGACGCCGGCTGCCAGGTCATTGCCATCACGACCACCTCGAGCGCCGAGGCGCTGCGCGCCACCGGCGTCGCCCACGTGGCCGCCGGGTTTGCGGAGATACGCGGTTGGCTGATGCCGTGAGGTGACGCGGATCTCGCATGGTGTGTCGGGTTACGCCGGCATATCGGATTATGCCGGCTAACCCGATCTACGGGGCGTATATTGCGGGCGTTGCCGCTCCGCAACCTGATCCGATCATGTCGAACGTATCCCGCTCACTCATGCGACTCATCCTGGTACTGGGTTTCCTGACGGTCTTTTCTGGTGCGGTCCGCGCGCAGGACTACGTCCCGCCGGCAGGCGCCTGGGAGCACCGCGCGCCGGCGGCCGTCGGGATGAACGCGGCGCGGCTTGAGGCGGCCATCGCCCTGGCGCGGGAGGCGGAGTCGACCGCCCCGCGCGACCTGCTCGAGGCCCACTACCGCACCTTCGCCCGTGAGCCTTTCGGCGAAGCGATCGGGCCGTTCAAGGAGCGTGGTCCGCAGACGGGCATCGTCATCCGGCACGGGTACATCGTCGCCGAATGGGGCGAGCCGGAACGGGTCGACCTCACGTTCAGCGTCGCCAAGAGCTTTCTGTCCACCGTGGTGGGGCTCGCCTGGGCCGATGGGCTGATACGGGACATCGACGACCCCGTCGGGCCCTACCTGCCGCCCCTCCTGCTCCCGCCGGGCGACGGCGAACCGGGCATGGAATCGGGCACCGGGTTCGGGGCGCGCCGGCCGGTCTATCTTTTTTCATCGGAACACAACCGCCTCATCACCTGGAATCACATGCTGCGCCAGGTCAGCGACTGGGAAGGCACGCTGTGGGGCAAGCCCGACTGGTCGGACCGCCCCGCCAGCGATCCGGACGCATGGCGCGGCGCCGACCGGCCTCCGCCGGGGACGCGCTACGAATACAACGACACGCGCGTCAACCTGCTCGCCCTCGCCGCCACGCTGGTGCACCGCCGGCCACTCCAGCAGGTGCTGCTCGACCGCGTGATGCGCCCCATCGGCGCCTCCGGCACCTGGCAGTGGCATGGCTACGAAAATTCCTGGATCCTGCTGGACGGGCTGAACGTGCAGGTGCCGAGCGGCGGAAGCCACTGGGGCGGCGGGATGTTTATCAACGCGTATGATCAGGCCCGCTTCGGGCTCCTGACGCTTCGGCGCTACCGCTGGGGCGACCGGGAGATCCTCCCGGAAGCCTGGTGGGAACGCGCCACGACCCCCACCGAATCCGAGTCGGGGTACGGCTTCATGAACTTCTTTCTCAACGCCGACCTCCAGCGGCTGCCGAGCGCGCCGGCTTCGGCCTGGGTGCATATCGGAGCCGGCACGAACATGATCTACTGCGACCCGGAGAACGACCTCGTCGTGGTCGCCCGCTGGATCGAGGGCGCGGCGATGGACGCCTTTGTGGCCGGCGTGCTCGCGGCGCTGGAATAACGTTTCTCCGTCTGAACACGGCAACCCCAACCGCATGAACCGACGCTTGCGCCGCATCGAGCGCATCCGGGCGGAACTGCTCGACGACCTGAGCCGGCGCCCGCCCGACACGCTGTGTGTCTCCCCGGCGCCCGGCGTGTGGTCGGTCCTCGAGATCGTCGAGCACCTCGTGCTGGCCGAAGAGGAGGTGCTGGCCGGCATCGACCGCCCGGAGACGCTCGAAGCCCGCCCCAGGACGGTCCGGAATCGGATATCCTATCTGCTCGTGCTCCTCGTCCTGGCCTTCCGGATCCCGGTTCGGGTCCCATCCCGCGCCATGAGCCCGCGCGGCGAGCGGACGCTGGCGCAGCTCCGGGCAGATTGGGAGCGCCGGCACGGCCTGTTGCGCGCCTATGTCGAAAAGATCGCGCCCAACGAGCGGTCTCGCCCGGTTTTTGTGCACCCGGTCTCCGGCCCCATCACGCTTCCGCAGGCCCTGCGCTTGCTGGAGGTGCACCTGCGCCTGCACCGCAGCCAGATCACGCAGCGTCTGCGCGCAGCCGCGACGTAAGGGACCTGCTTTTCGAGGATGCCGCCATGTGTTATGCCGTGTACCTGAGCACCACGTCCGACGAGGATCTTGCCATCCGTAACACCGGGCTCATGCAGTTTTGCAAGGATGTGCCGGAGGCGTTCGAGCGCGAGGCGCTCGCCTTCCCGCACGCCTGGCGCCTTGCTTCCCGCTCGGCATGCAGCTGCGGTTTTCGCCACCTGGAGAGTCCGGAGCTGGGCTTCGGGCCGCCGGAAGACTGGTACCCGGAAGAGCCCGACGACATCGAAGCGACGCGGCAGTTCGTCGCCATCGCGCGCGACCTGCTCGCCGGCGGACACCGGGTGGATTGTGTGGATGTGTGGGATGACGGAAGCGCCGGCGTGCCCGACGTTCAGACGGCCGAGGTGGACCTGGTCGTCGTGCCTGAAGACGCTTTTCGATTCATCAAGAACCATCGCCTGGTTCTCGTGCTGACCTGACGGCGTTTCGCCGCCGCGATATCCTGTGGATGCCCACGCGCGATTCTGGTGGGTTTTCCCGATATTACAGCCGCCTTGTTTGTTTCACCCGCCGGCCACCCCCGGCGGACGACGCGACGATCCCATGGAAACGCTCTCCATTTCAGGCGCCTCCTTGCACTACGCCGAACGCGGCGCCGGCGACCCGATCGTTTTTGTCCATGGATCGGCCGGCGACATGCGGACCTGGGGCGGGCAACTGGCCTTCTTCGCGTCGCGCTACCGCGCCATCGCCTACAGCCGGCGATACCACTGGCCCAACGCCCCGATCGCCGAAGGGGGCGATTACACCTTGCGGCAACACATCGAGGATCTGGAGGCTGTGCTGCGCGCGCTCGATGCCGCGCCGGCCCATCTGGTAGGTCACTCGTACGGCGGGGTGATCTGCCTGATGCTCGCGGCGCGATCCCCGGACCTGGTGCGCTCCATCGTGCTCGCCGAGCCGCCGGTGCTCGGCATGCTCGTGGGCGTCCCCCCGAACCCGATCGAACTGCTGCGGCTCGCCATCAAAAGCCCGCGCACGGCCGCCGGCATCTTTAAACTCGGCGCGTTCGGGCTCGGGCCGGCGACTGCCGCGAGCCGGCGGGGCGACATGGAGGCCGTCCTGCGGCTGACCGGCACTGCGATCCTCGGGGAGGAAGCCTTTCGCGCCCTGTCGCCGGAACGCCTCCAGCAGGTGAAAGACAACCTGATCCGGGAGGAGCTGCTCAGCCCCGGCTTTATGCCGCGCCTGCCCGTCGACGCGGTGCGCAGCGTGCGGGCGCCGGCGCTGCTGGTGGGCGCCAGCCGGAGTCCGAACGTGTTCGCCTGTTTGCTCGACGAACTGAGCGAGGTCCTGCCGCATACGCGGCGCGCCAGCATCCCGTTTTCGTCCCACATCATGCACGAAGACAACACGCCGGCGTATAATCAGGCCGTGTTATCGTTCCTCGAACAGTGACGAGCCCGTCTGTCCCGGGCCTCGAATCATCCCAGCCACCTCATGGCCCAGATCAAGATCTTCGGCGTGCGCGAGCGCCTCGCCCCCATCAAGGCCGCGTTGTCCGATGCCATCCACGCGTGCGTCGTCGAGGCGCTCGCCTACCCCGTCGACAAGCGGGCGCACCGGTTCTTTCCGCTGGAGCCCGATGAATTTTATTATCCCGCCGGCCGCACGGACCGCTACACGATCCTCGAGATCAGCCTGTTCGAGGGGCGCAGCGTCGAGGCGAAAAAACACCTCATCCGGCTGCTCTTCGAGCGGGTCCAGGCCGATTGCGGCATCGAGCCGATGGATCTGGAGATGACCATCTTTGAAACGCCGAAACACAACTGGGGCTTTCGCGGCCGGCCGGGCGACGAGCACATGCTCGATTACCGCGTCGACGTGTGAGGCCGGCAGGGCAATCGCATCCCGGTATGGGAGTATGGGGGTATGGGGGGGGCGATAAAAAATGCCCCCATGCACCCAAACTCCCATACGCTTCGCACGGCTACGGCGAGAATGCGATTGTCCTGGTGAGGCCGGCGGCTGGATGGATCGATGCGCGATTATGGCTTACTTTGCTTTTTTCACTTTTCACATTTCACTCACCCCGCTATGTCTTCCCGTCGCCAGTTCCTCCATACCGCCGCGCTCGCCGGCGCCGCCGCCGTCGCCCCGCTCACGCCGCAGGCTCCCGCCGAGTCCCGACCGACGCGCTTCGGCGTCTCTACCTACTCCTTCTGGCGCTTCAACGGCCCCAGGGAAGACTACCCGATCGAGACCTGCATTGACCAGGCGGCCGAGATGGGCTTCGACGGCGTCGAACTCCTCCTCATGCAGATGGCCTCGGAGGAAAACCGCTACCTCCAGAACATCAAGCGCCGCGCCTTTTCGCACGGGATCGATCTGATGGGATTTTCCACGCACCAGGGCTTTCTGTACCCGGATCCCGTGAAACGGCAGGATGAGGTGAACAAAACCATCCATCAGATCGAGCTGGCCTACAAGCTGGGCATCCCGACGATGCGGCTCAACACGGGCCGATGGGGGACGTCGGCCTCGTTCGACGCGCTGATGGCCAACCGGGGCATCGAGCCGGCGCTGGAAGGATACACCGAAGAGGATGGATTCAGCTGGGTGATCGAGGCGATCGAGAAATGTCTGCCGACGGCGGAGACGTGCGGCGTCGTGCTCGGGCTGGAAAACCACTGGGGCCTCGGGCGCACGCCGGAAGGCGTCCTGCGCATCGTGAAGGCCATCGACTCGCCGTGGCTCCAGGTCACGATGGATACCGGGAATTTCCTGGAGGATCCGTACGACAAGCTCGAAATGCTCGCGCCCTACACCGCCCTGGTGCAGGCCAAGACGTATTTCGGCGGGGGCAAATGGTACTCGCTCGAACTGGATTACATGCGCATTGCCCGCATGCTGAAGAATCACGGCTACGCCGGCTACGTGTCCCTGGAGTTCGAGGGGAACGAACACGAGTCGACCGCGATTCCAAAGAGCCTCTCGCTCCTGCGAAAAGCCTTCGAGTAGGGACACGATCCATCGTGTCTCTCCGGCCCCCATTCGAATTGCACCGATGCTTCAATCCAGATGGACCCGCTACCTGCTCATCGCCGTCGTGCTGACCACCTCGGTCGGCTGTGACCAGGCGACGAAATACATGGCGCGCGAGCAGCTGCAGCATCAGCCGATGGTGTCCTTGCTGGGCGATACCGTGCGGCTGTTCTACACGCAGAACCCGGGCATCGCGATGAGCATCGGGGCGGAATGGTCGGACACCGGCCGGTTTCTGCTTACCGTCGTGCTCGCCGGCATCCTGTTGCTCGGCGTGCTGGTGGGCGTGCTGATCAAGACGCCGGCGTCGCCCGTGGCGCTGCTCGGGTATAGCATTATCCTGGGCGGCGGCGTGAGCAACCTGCTCGATCGGCTCCTGCGGGAGCACGGCGTCGTCGATTTCATGATGCTCAAGCTGGGATTTTTTAATACCGCCGTCTTTAACGTGGCGGACATGCTCATCCTGGGCGGCGTGGCCCTGCTGGGCTGGCATCACTACCGCGCCGGCCGGCCCCACGCGCCGCTGGCGGCCCCTGAACACTGAACGAGCGCCCATGGCCATCGAATTGCCGCGCGAACAGCGCGAGGAAGCAATCGCTTCCATCATGACCTATGCCCGGGACAACTTTCCCGAACCGATCGGCAGCCTCGCCGCCGATGCGCTGCTGAACTTTTTTCTGGAAGATATCGGCCCGTGCATCTACAACCAGGCGGTAGCCGACGTCCAGGAACGCCTGCAGGCCTACACAGCTGAAATCGATGTGGCCTTGCATCAACAACCGTTCACCTACTGGGCCCGGCAGGCCCAGCGGAGGCGGGGGCGATGAGGGCGCGCGCTGCGCTCGTGGTGTGGATCGTGGCCGCCGGCTGCGCCGCAGAGCGGCTCCCGGAAGGGCGGTGGACGGGCGAGGTCACGCCGGCGAACCATCCCGACCGGCCCAGCCCCATCGCGTACGACATCCGCTACGAGGGTGGCGCGCTGCGCATCGCCATCGTAGGCCCCGATGGCGGCCTGCTGCCGGCGCACGACGTCCGCCTCGCCCCGGATACGCTGTATTTTGGATTTAATGAGCCCGAAGCGGACGTGCCCCTGCAGTGCGCGCTCGCCGGCGCGCCCGCATCCGGTTTCGACGGCCGTTGCGCCGACGCCGCAGGCAAGTGGGCCCGCTTCACCATGACCCCACCCTGATCCCCAAACCGATGTCCCGCGCGCTCCTTATCCTCCTGATTTTTCTGGCCGACATCGCCTGCGCCCAGCCGGCGCCGCGCCTCATCGTCCGCGGCGACGACATGGGCTACGCCCACGCCGGCAACGAGGCGATCGTCAAGAGCTACACGGATGGGATCATGACGTCCGTGGAGGTCATCGTGCCGTCGCCCTGGTTTCCGGAGGCGGTCCGGATGCTGGCCGATCATCCCGACCTCGACGTGGGCGTCCATCTCGCCATCACGAGCGAATGGGACAACATGAAATGGCGCCCGATGACCGCGGCGCCCGGCCTGCGCGACGCGGACGGGTACTTCCGCCCCATGATCTATCCCAATAAAAATTACCCGGGCGGCGCCCTGACGGAAAACGAGTGGAGTATTGAGGAGCTGGAGCAGGAATTCCGGGCTCAGATCGAGACGGCGATGCGGCACATTCCCGGCGTCAGCCACGTGTCCGGGCACATGGGCAGCACCGGCATCCGGGAGGATGTGGCGGCGATGGTCCGGCGGATCTGCGCGGAATACGGCATCGCCATCTTCCCGGAAGACATGGGTGTCGAGCGGGCGAGTTACGTGGGCCCTCACAAAACGTTCGACGAAAAGATCGCCGGCTTCACGGCGATGCTCGAGGGACTCGAAGCCGGCAAAACCTATCTGTTCGTGGATCACCCGGGTCTCGACACGCCCGAACTGCGCGCCATCCACCACATCGGCTACGATGATGTGGCCATCGACCGCCAGGGCGTCACCGACCTGTTTACCGATCCGCGCATCCGCGAAACGATCCAGCGTAGAGGAATCCAGCTCATCGGGTACGACGACCTGAAATAAGGCCATCCGGTCGATGCGTCGCGGCGCAGGGTCCGGCGCTCGGCACAAAAAAATCCCGTCGCGCCGGCGCGGCCTATTGGCGCGAAACGCCGGCTATCGTACATAACAGGTCAGTTGTCGATCGCCTCGTACCCCGGAGGCGCCGGCAACGCTGTTGTTACGTTTCTGGATGGTTTTTTTAACGTGGCCGGTGCGTGTCATGAAGACCCTTTGTGTGCTGGTTTGCCTGTCTTTTTTTGCCTTTCCCTCACGTGTCCAGGCCCAGTACGGCTGGCAGTGGCTCAACCCCAATCCCCAGGGGAGCGACCTCCTCGCGGTGGATCGAGTCGATGACGAAGTCGCGGTAGCCGTCGGCGCGTTCGGAACGATCCAGCGGACGACCGACGCCGGCGCGACGTGGACGGAGGTCCCATCCGGCACGACGAGGTGGCTGCGCGGTGTCGACTTCGCCGATGCCGATCACGGCATGGCGGTTGGGGATCTGGGGACCGCGTTGTATACCGAGGACGGCGGCGTGTCCTGGAGCGATCGCTCCCCGAGCGGGCTGGGCTTCAACATCTTCTCCCGTGTCGTCATGATCGACGCATCCACCGCCGTCGCGGTGGGCTCTAACGGCGGCATCGTGCGCACTGAGGACGGCGGGCAGAACTGGACCCAGCAATCCGCCGGCACCACGAACTATTTTTACGATGTCGATTTCGTCGATGCGGACCACGGCATGGCCGTCGGGCAGAGCGGCGCCATCTATGCGACGACGGACGGCGGCGCGACGTGGACGTTTCAGCAGAGCAACACGGCGGCCACCCTCAACGCCATCGACCTGATCGACGCGCAGACGGCCACCACGGCCGGCTTCACGGGCATCATCCGCCGCACGACGGACGGCGGGGCGACGTGGACGTCGCAGACGAGCGGCACCTCGGGCGCCGTGCTGGGCATCGCGTTTTCCGACGCCCTCAACGGCGTCGCGGTGGGGCTGGGCATCGTCTGCGGGAACGTGCTCCGGACGACCGACGGCGGCGCGACCTGGGTCATCCCGGCCGGCGAAAATTGCGGGCGGCAGTCGCTCTCCGATGTCGCCTTTGCCGGCGACGGCTCGGCGATGGCCGTGGGCGGGCTCGGCACGGTCGCCTACGCCGGCAGCGTGGACGCCGGCTGGACCGAGCTGTCCGCCGGCCCGTACGATTTTTATTACGACACGCACTGGAGCGACGCGCAGCACGGCGTCGTCGCCGGCGCCGGCGGGAAAATCCTCCGTACGGCCGACGGCGGAGCGACGTGGACACCCCAGACGGGCTTTAACCTCGGCACCGTCTTCGCCCTGTCCTTCGTCGATGCGAACACCGGCACGGCCGTCGGCCAGAGCGGCGTCATCTACCGCACGACGGACGGCGGCGCGACCTGGGCGGTGCAGCCGAGCGGACTCGTCACGATCCAGTTTCAGGATGTCGACTTCACGGACGCGAACACCGGCACGATCGTGGGCACCGGCGGCAAGATCTTGCGGACCACGAACGGGGGAGCGAGCTGGGCGGAGCAGGTGAGCGGGGGGATCCAGACGCTCAACGGGGTCGACTTCGTCGATGCCAACGTGGGCACCATCGTCGGGTCCACCGTCTCGCAGGAGGCGACGATCCTCCGCACGACGGACGGCGGGGCCACCTGGACGCCGCAGTCGAACGGGACCAACTGGACGCTCCATGCCGTCTCCTTCGTGGACGCGGATCACGGCTGGGCCGCCGGCGAAAACGGAACGATCCTGCACACCGACGACGGCGGGGCGACGTGGGAAGCCCAGCCGAGCGGCTCGCCCCAGTCGCTCTACCGGATCCAGTTCGTGGACCTCGACAACGGCATCGCCGTCGGCCGGCTCGGGACGCTGCTGCGCACGGTCGATGGCGGCCAGAGCTGGCGTGCGCAGGTCAGCCGCACGTCGCAGGTCCTGCGCGGCATTTCGATGATCGATGCAGACCGGGCTGGCATCGTCGGGGAATTCGGGTCGATCCTCTACACGGCCTCCGCCGGCGAGCCGGTGCCCGTCGCCGTCGAGGATCCGGCGCCGGCGCCCGTGTCCGCCGCGCTGGCGCAGAATTACCCGAACCCATTCGGGGCGAGCACGCAGATTCCCTTCACCCTGCAGACCGCCGGCCCGGTCTCGCTCCGGATCTACGACATCCTCGGGCGGGAAGTGAGCCGGCTCGTCGACGGCGTGCTGCCGGCCGGCCGGCATGAGGCAACCTGGGATGCCACCGGCCTCGCCGCCGGCGTGTACCTGGCGCGCCTCGACACACCGGATGGCAGCCGAACGATCCGGCTCGCCCGCGTTCGGTAAAGGAGCGGTTCCAGGGTTGAGGTTCGAGGGTTGAGGTTCGAGGGTTGAGGTTCGAGGGTTGAGGTTCGAGGTTCAAGGGTGTGGCTCCCTTTCCGTACCGTCATCCCCGACCCCGATCGGGTAGGACGGGCTTCACGCCGATCGAGACGGGGCGCCTCAGAATGTCGCGGCGGTATAGGCGTACATGTTTGGCGCCGCCGGCGCAAAGAGGCCGGCCGTGTTGTAGGGCCTGATGGCGGCCTCGATGGCGGCCTCGATCGCCGGCACGTCGCGCGGGCCGGCCTCCCGGAGGCTCCGGTGGAAGTTTGCGACGATGCCCCGCAGCCCCGGGTCGTTCGCCATCAGCAGCAGGTCGTCCTCGACGCCGGCCTTGATGCGGCGCTCCTCGTAGGCGATGGCGGCGGCGAAATAGAGCATCGTGGTGGCGGTGAAGAGCCGGAAGTCGCCCATCGCCGCGTAGCCGGCATCGACGATGCGGTCGACATGCCGCAGCTCTTCGCGCACCGACGCGGCATAACCGGCCAGCTTGGCCGGCAGGGCGGGCCGGCCCCAGCTCCGCTCGAAGATCCGCATCAGCCGTTCGATGCCCAGGAGGGTATGCGCGATGCCCGTGCTGTGGAGCGGGTCGACGAAGCCGGCGGCGTGGGGGAGGAGCGCCCAGGTGTCCCCGGCGATGCGTGCGGACAACCGCTGGAGCCGGCCTGTCTGCACGACGGCGCCCGGGCGGTCGGCGAGACGGGCTTCGGCGAAGCCGGCGTCTAGGGAGGGATAGGGCGCGAGGAGGGACGCCCAGTCGGATTCGGCGGGGGCGCTGCGCGTGTCGAGCACGAAGCCGGCGCTGGTGAGTCCGTTATTGAACCGAATCCACCACATCCAGCCGGCCTCGAGGAGGTGGTGGAGGGCGGCGTCGTCGCAGGCGAACGGATGGTCTTGGAGCGATGCGCCGGCCCGCGCCAGCTGCGATGCCCAGGTGGGCAGGCCCTCGACGTGCGTGTACAGGGCGCGCGACTGCGTATGGAGGAGGTCGCGCTCGTCGGGTAGGTGCAGGGCCTGCGCGAGCGCGCCGCCGGGGCCCGTGGCGTCGATGACGAAGGCGGCGTCGAGGTCGACCGTGCGGCCGTCGCGGACGACCTCCAGTCGCCAGCGCGCGCCAGGCGTGGCGGCGAGCAGCGAGGTATCCTCCCAGATCGGGATGCCGGCCTCGCGCACCTGGTCCGCAAAAAACGCGTCGACATCGGCGCGGAACCACTGGGTGTCGCTCTGGAGGTCGTCCGGACTGGCGGCGACGAGGAGTTCGTTGCCGTGCGCGGGGTCCGGCTCGAACGGCCGCCCGGGCGTGTGCTGGAAATAGCTGAAGCCGCGCTTCCGCCCGCCGGCGATCTGCGGATACCGCGCCTGCCAGGATCCGTATTTGGCGAGCGGCCGGATGGCCGGCAGCCCGTACCGGTCGCATAGCGCCAGGAGCGCCAGGTTGGCGGTGGGTGTGGACGATTCCCCGATGGCGAACCGCGGGTGCCGGGCGCGGTCGATCACCAGCACGTCGTGCCCCAGTCGGTTCAGGATGAGGGCGCAGAGGGAGCCGGCGAAGCCGGAGCCGAGGACGGCGATCCGGGGAGATCGGCGGGGCATGGAAGCGGCGTAGGATGGGTGGTCGATGCAGGAAACGCGATGCACGCATTCGCATCACCGATGGGGTAAAAACAGCGCGGCGGGATGTTCCCGGGCCGGTCCATCGCCGGGACGCCGGCGCGCCGGGGCCGGCCTGTAGGGTCGAAGGAAATTCCCCTACAAAAGAAGCGGCTTCGCTTGCTGCATACCTCATTTTTCCCTAGGTTGACCAACCGTTTTTTGCTGATAGGCGGTCGCCCTCGTTCCTGATGGGCATCCACCGTCCGCCGTCGGTATGTTTTGCCGGGTGCCACACCCCGGTGAGACCTATGCGTTCCGGGGAATGCATGGGTTTGCCGTTACGGGGCGCAAGTTGAAGGCCCAGGGGCGGTTGCCTGAAATACGGCACGTTGATTTTTGAACCATTCGCGGCATCCGACAGGATTTGCGCGAACGTACCAAGCACGGATCCCTCCCGAATGAAGTCTGTTGTTTTTGCCCTCCTGTGCCTGATGCTGGCACTACCCTCCTTCGGCGCGCCGGCGCCCGGCTTCCGTTTCGACCGCCCCGAGCGCCCCGTCAACGGGGGCGTCGAAGGCGTCGTGAAAGACAGGGCCACCGGCGAGCTGCTTCCCGGCGCCACCGTGGTCGTCGATGGGACGGCGCTCGGAACCGCTACCGATTCGGATGGCCGATACCGGCTGACCGGCGTTCCGGATGGGCCGCAGACGCTGATCGTCTCCTATGTCGGATACCGGTCCGTCCGCGTGCCGGCGACGATCGTGCCCAACGAGACGATCCAGCTGGATGTCGAACTCGAACTCGATGTGATCGAGGGGCAGGAAATCATCGTCACCGCGCAGGCGGAAGGGCAGATCGCCGCCATCAACGCGCAGCTGGCGTCGAACACGATCATCAACGTCGTCTCCGCCGCGCGCATCCAGGAGCTGCCGGACGCCAACGCGGCCGAGTCGGTCGGCCGGCTGCCCGGCGTATCCATGGTACGCAGCGCCGGCGAGGGGCAGAAGGTCGTCATCCGAGGGCTCGCGCCGCAGTACAACACCGTGACGGTGAACGGCCGGCAGCTGCCGGCGACATCGGACGACCGCAGCACCGACCTCAGCCTGGTCTCGTCCGACCTCCTCGCGGGCATCGAGCTGACCAAGGCGCACACGTCCGACCAGGACGGCGACTACCTCGGCGGGTCGGTCAACTTCAAGCTGGCCGATGCCCCGGAGGGCTTTCACAGCGACGCGCGGATCCAGGGCGGCTACAACAACCAGCAGACGCAGTTCGGGCAGTTCAAGGGTAGTATCAGCGTGAGCGACCGGTTCCTGGGCAACCGGCTCGGGGTGATCGTCCAGGGCAATGCCGAGGATGTAAACCGGAGTTCGGACGTCTTCAACGCGTCGTACCGCCGGGAAGGCCAGGCGACCGTCGAAGGAGAGCTGGCGCCGCTGTACATCAGCTCGCTCACCCTCAACGATCGTATCGAGGCCCGGAAGCGCTACGGGGCGTCGGTGTTGCTCGATTACCGGCTGCCGCACGGCAAGATCAAATTCACCAACTTCTTCAGCCGGCTCGACCGCGACGTGGTGACGCACCGGAAGTCGTACGGCATTTCGGACCGCATCGTGGGCTACGGGCTCCGCGATCAGGACATCACCACCGACCTGCTCTCGAACGAGATCAGCGGCGAATACCAGCTCGGGCCGGCGTTCATCACCTGGGGCCTGAGCCGCGCCATCTCCAACCGGGAGACGCCGTACGACAACGAGTTCACGTTCGACGAACGGAACGGATTCGACACCGCGACGCTCGTCGAGGACCAGGGCCCCGAGCTGATCCCGGCCGCGGCGCGCAATACCCTGTCCGAGACGGCCTTCTCGTCGGGCAACTTCCGCACGAACAAGCTGCGCGAGCGCGACCTGCTCGCCCAGCTGGATATCAAGGTGCCGTACGTCATCGGCAAGCAGATGGCCGGCTATGTGAAAGCCGGCGGCAAGCTGCGCAACAAGGACCGCCTCAACGACGAATCGCGCTCGCTGATGCCCTTTACGTTCGGGCCCGGGGCGGACCTGATCGAGGCCGCGTTCCCCGACATCGACTTCACCTTCGCCAGCCAGGGCTTCCTGGGCATGGAGCGCATCCTGGATACCGGGTACGACGCGGGGGATTTTCTGGACGGTCAGTACGCCTTCGGCTTTACCCCCGATCTCACCTTTATTAATCAGGCCTACGAGCGCATCGGCGGCGAATACTTCCGCTCCTCGCTGGGCGAGTTCGACGACTTCCAGAACACCGAAGACCTGAGCGCCGCGTACGTCATGACCGAACTCAATATCGGCCGCTGGTTCATGGTGATGCCCGGCGTACGGTACGAGCAGACCGACACGAAGTACACCGCGGCGCAGGGGCGTGCGGCAGACGACCGGCAGACGGATGCCGTGCGTCTGGACACGACGGTCTCGCAGAGCTATCACCACGTCCTGCCGATGATCCACGTGCGTATCAAACCGACCTCCTGGTTCGATATCCGCGTGGCGCGCACCGAGACCATCTCGCGTCCCAACCACTACGACATCTCGCCGCGCCTGACGATCAGCACGAACGGCCGATCGGTCAACCGCGGCATCCCGGCGCTGCGTCCTTCCGAGGCGACCAACTACGACGTCTTCCTGTCCTTCAAGAGCAACCGGCTGGGTCTGCTCACCCTGGGCGGCTACACCAAGGATATCAAGGGCCTCATTTACACCCGCAACGCGCCGGTGCTCGTGCCGGCGGAACTCGATCTGCCGGCGGATACGCGGGGCTATACCGTGACGGAGCCGTTCAACAACACCGGCACGACCGAAGTGAAGGGGTATGAGGTCGACTGGCAGACCAACCTCAGCTTCCTGCCCAAGCCCTTCAACGGCATCGTGTTTAACGTGAACTACACGCGCATCGAATCCGAAACGCAGTATCCGCGCTCCCTGCTGCAGCGGAATCCGTCGGGCTTCGGCTTCGTCCGCGTCGACACGTTCCGCGTGGGCAACATGATCAATCAGGCGGCCAACATCGCCAACTTTTCCGTCGGCTACGACCTGAAAGGGTTCTCCGGTCGCGTGTCGATGCTGCTGCAGGGCGAAAGCCTCAACGGCGTCGGGACGGTGCCGGAGCTGGACCAGTTCACGGGCACGTACGTCCGCTGGGACCTGTCCGTGAAGCAGGCGGTCACGCCGCGGCTCAGCCTGTTCCTCAACGCCAACAACTTCACGGATCGACCGGACCGTGCCTTCCAGGTTATCGAGGGCTTTCCCACCGCCCAGGAATATTACGGGTGGACCGTCGACCTCGGCGTGCGATTCCGCTACTAGCGGGCGCCAGTCTTGTTAAACCGCAACCACGATTACCTCAACTCACCCTAACCATCGACCACATGCACATGACTACCAAACTCACTCGAATCGCCTCGGCCGGGCTGTTCCTGCTGCTGCTGAGCGTTACGCTCGGCGCCGGCAAGGCCCAGGCTCAGGAACTGGTACCGGTGCCCCAGGGCTTCGGCACCATCAACGACGTCATCCAGGGCGATACCCTCGCCGACGGCACCCGCCGCAACCCGGAAGCCATTTACGTGCTTGAGCGGAACGGCCGCTACCTGACCAACGGCCGGCTCCGGCACGAAGGCGGTTACCACCTCCAGATCGTCGCCGCGGATGGCGAAGGCGCGCCCCCCGTGGTGCAGCCGGGTGTCCGTGAAGACGGCACCGCGGACAACCCGCAGATGCAGATGAACGGCGACTTCACGCTGCGCGGTCTCTGGATCCTCAACCGGAGCGACGCCGGCGGCGACAACAGCAACGGCATCGTCATCGGCACCGAAGGGATCACGGGCGTGATCGATCAGTGCATCTTCGAGGTGGCTACCTGGCTGGGCGTCCGCGTCAACACGCCGGGCGTCACGCTCAAGGTCACCAACTCGGTGGTCCGCAACCTCATCAACGGCGCAGACCCGGGCAACGGCAAGTTCCTCGATCCGCGCGGCACGAACCCCGAGCTGTTCTATCTGGAGAACAACACGTTCTACAACATGACCTCCGAGGTCACGCGTGAGAGCGGTGCGTTCATCAAGAACTACTTCTTCAACCACAACACGCTGTTCAACGTCGGCTCGATCTCCCGCAACGATGCGCGCGTCCACAAAAGCCGCATCATGAACGGGACGTTCACCAACAACCAGCTGATCAACGTGGCCTCGCTCGGCGACATCACCACCGAATATGACTACTTCGGCGGCGCGGTCATCGGGCGCACGGACGTCGGTGCGTTGTGGCCGCTCGATTCGCTCAAGGCGGACGGCCTCGGCTTCGCGGAGACGGATCGCAACGTCCGGATCACGAACAACAACATTTACTGGGCGCCCAACCTGAAGGACTACTACAACAGCAACGACACGCTCCAGATTTACTCGTTGCTTTCGCCCCTGGGTGTGCAGCAGATGTCCGAAGGCCTCGTGACCATGGCGAACAACCTCGAAGAGGATCCCGGCTTCGCGGCGCCTCCGCCGGAAGACCGCGCGGTGAACTACGCGACCGCCTGGTACACCACCTTCTGCAAGACGGATCCGGTCGATCCGGGCTGCGACTTCGGCACGAACTACGCCGAGTACGACCCGCTCGTTTCGGTACCGGGAAGCCCCTGGCCGTTGCCTGAAGACTTCTCGTACGACATGGCGGCCGCCTCCTATACGGGCGGCACCGGCGGCTTCCCGATCGGCGACCTGAACTGGTTCCCCGAGCAGAAGGCCGCATGGCTGGCTGCCGGCGGTGGCCAGGGCACCATCGTCGCCAACGAGGAATTCGGTGAAGTCCCTGCAGCGTTCGCGCTCCACGGCAACTTCCCGAACCCGTTTAATCCGAAGACGACGGTCGTGTTCGACCTCGCCGCGCCGGCTGACGTCAGCGTCCACATCTACGACATCCTGGGCCGCAACGTGATGACCATCGCCGCGCAGTCGTTCCAGGCCGGCGCCCGCCAGTCGGTGAACGTCGATGCGTCGTCGCTCGCCTCGGGCATGTACCTGTACCAGGTTGTCGCGAAGAGCGCCACGGACGTGGTGGCTCAGACCGGCAAGATGGTGCTGCTGAAGTAAGCTGTACGCCACGAACGTTGCACAGGGGGCTATTTCCGCATACGGCCGGGGATAGCCCTTTGTGCAACGGGGTGGCGTGTCGATCATCGTTCCCGTCGCCAGCCTCGCGCCCGATGTGAAAACGCTCCTCCTGGGTCTTACCCTGAGCCTGCTCGTTCCGGCCCTGCTGTTCTTCGGTCTGCAGCCGGCGCGCGTGTATTCCTCGGCGCCGCAGGCGTTCATCGGGTCCGAAGCGTGCATCACGTGCCACGCCGAGACCGACCTGAGCTCGGCCGGCTACAACATCTGGGAAGAGGCGAACAAGACCGCGCATCCTTTTGCCGCCACGGTATCCAACCCGACTTTCCCGGCCGGCACCAACGACGCCGGCCTGATGCCGCCTCCCGGCAATCCCGACTGGTCCGCCTTCCCGTATGTCCTCGGCGGATACGCCTGGAAGGCCACCTACATCCGCGCCGACGGCTACCAGCACACGACGGACGCGTCCGCCCAGTACAACCTGGAGGATGGCTCGTGGGTGCCTTACCACCCGGGCGAAGCGCTCAAGTTCGACGTGGAGTGCTCGCAGTGCCACATGACGGGAGTGACCGAGGCCGGCTCCTGGAACGGCAACCCCGCCGACAGCCTGGGCAGCTGGACCGAACTGGGCGTCCAGTGCGAGGGATGCCACGGCCCGAGTAGCGACCACGTCACGCGCCGCTTTTCGACCAGCGAAGGCGAGTTGCGGGTGCTCCAGGAGCGCTGCGGCGACTGCCACAACAACGGGGGCAAACACGCCCCCATCCCGGCGTCGGACGGTTTTGCGATCAACCACGCCCAGTATCAGGAACTGGAGGGCTCTCGCCATGGCTCGCTTGGGTTTTTTACCTGCGCGACCTGCCACGAACCGCATCTCCCCCTCCGGTTCAGCGAGATCGCGGGCAAGGACTTCAACGGCCGGCCGCTGAACCCCATCCGGCGCATGTGCCAGGACTGCCACACCACGACCGTGTCGAACCACCCCGAGCCGACGACGTGCGTCGATTGCCACATGGCGCCGGCGAGCAAGTCGGCCGTGGGGATCACGTACGATAACGGCGGCGCGCGGGGCGATGTCGCCTCGCACATCTGGCGCATCGGCGCCGACGCGAGTCCGCGCGACTCGATGTTCACGGCGGACGGCGCGTTCCTCAAGCCGGGGCCAAGTGGATGGTACACCATGACGCTCGACTTTGCCTGTCTCGGCTGCCACACCGGCGCGGACGAGACGCTCGAATGGGCCGCCCAGTACGCCGTCTCCATCCATGCCGACGGCACGGCCGTCGAGGAGCCCGTTCCGCCGACGGCCGGCGCGCGCATCGGGAACTACCCGAACCCGTTCGCGGATCGCACCACGATCACCTACCGCCTGGACGAGCCGGCGTACGTCGACCTCCGGGTCTACACGGCGAGCGGACAGGATCTGGGCGTCATCGAGCAGGGGCAGCAGCCCGCCGGCGCGCACGAGGTGGTGTGGGATAGCCGGCGCCAGGGACCGCTCGCGAGCGGGATGTACGTGCTGCGGCTCACCGCCGGCGCGGAGGTGTCCACCCATCCCATCCTGCTCGTCCGCTAAAGGGCCACGCCGTCACCGGGGTCCGAATCAGGCTGTGGAACGGGAGGCCGCGCACCTGGGCGACATGCAGCGGGCGGCCGGCAGGACGCGCTGTTCGAGATTCATCCGGTGGAGGCGTTCCTTGCGCGCCGGCCCGCAGGCCGCGCAGTCGTAAAAACGCGCCACATCCCACAGGTCCACGAAGACGCGGCCGCGGCCCATCGCGACGCCGGCGTCCGCCACGCGCTCCAGCGACGTCAGCGCCGGCGGCGCAAAGTCGCCCGACGACCTCAGCGCATCCATCGCGGCGGTCCCGTCCCGCGTCGGGATCACGGCGCAGCACCCGATGCCCAGCGAAAAGGCGAACTCGAGCGAGGCAATGGCGCGTTCGACGCCTTCTTCCTCGGTCGTGAAGGGCGGACGCAGCAGAACGAAGGCGCGGATCCGGATGCCGTTGGTCAGGAGGAAGTCGGCCGCGCGGCGCACGTCGTCGAGGGTCATGCCTTTGTTGAGCCGGGCGAGCGTCGGCGCGTGGGATGTCTCGAGGCCGATCGCGACTTCGAGTTGCCCGGCGAGGCGGTCCCGAAAGCGGAGCACGTCGTCCGTGCAGAGCTTCGGATGGTTTTCGACGATGACGGTCTCGAAGCCCGCGACGCGTTCGGCGATGGCGGGGTGGTCGGCCGGCGGGATGGCCTTCGCGTCGAAGAAGTTGCCGCTGTTGTAGAGCTTGATATGGCGCGCCGGCGGGAGGCGTTCGAGCGCGTAGTCGATCTGACGCGGGATCGCGCCGGGCGGGGTGGGGGCGTCGAGCGTGTGCTTCCACAGGTCGCACATGATGCACGAAAACGGGCAGCGGCGGTTGGTGAGGAAGATCGTGGCGACCTCCTCGACCGCGCCGGCGGCGGTGCGCTCGGGCTCGGCGAGCCAGGCGTAGGGGCGATACGGCGAGAGATCGGCCGGCGGAAGACCGGCCTGCGCGTCAGCGGAAGACGGCATCGAAGGCGCGCCGGTAGGCCGCGTCGCCCTGGGGGAATAACGCGCCCGACCCATCGCCCGGCACGACGCCGTGCTGGAAGCGGCGTTTTTCGTACACGGGCATCGCCATGCCGGTGACGGCTTCGACGCCGCGGCGCACGATGTCGCCTTTGAGGGCGTAGAGCCTGCTGTGATCCCAGTCGGTGAGTTCGATAAACGGGATCCCTTCCGCCACCTCGATGACGTTGGGCAGCGCAAAGGGGCTGAAGCCGCTGAAGCCCAGCGCGCGCGCCGGCGCGTAGGAACGCACGTGGCCGCGGCTCTGGCCGCCGGAGTAGGTCAGCGAATGCTTGATCGCGTGCACGCCCCAGCCCTCCTGGTACAGCATCAGGTTGTTGAGCACGCTGCGGATCGTCAGCTCCGGGTTGTCCTCGATGGGGTAGTCTTTCAGGTTCTCGTCGCCCCCGTCGCCGTCGGCGAGGTAGCGCCAGTCCGGGTAACGGGCGCGGATCGCGCGGCAGAGGGCGAGGGCCATGGTGGCGGCCTGGACGTCGAGCGGCTTGTAGTCCTCGATGACCTTTACGGCGTCGCGGTAGTCGAGGTCTTCGAGCGCGACCTCCATCACCTCGAGGAACATCCCGAGGCCGAGCGAGGCCAGGAAGTTGAGCGCCTGCTGGGCATCCGGGCCGTTTTGCACCGAAAGGGTGAAGGCCTTGAGGCGCGCCGGCGATTCGCCTCGCTTCAGCAGCGCGTCGTAGAGGGTGAGGAACACGGCCCCGCTATCGATCCCGCCAGAAAAGAGGACACCGATCGGTTCGCGCGCCGGGATGGCGTCGAGCCACCGGTGGCACGCGTCCGACAGGGCGCCGATATACGCGCGGCCGATGGCGTCGAGGTCGGCCGGCAGCGCGTTGCGTTCCGGGGTGAAGAAGCGCTCGTAGCGCGGGTTGGGGTCCGGGCAGCCGATGAGTTCGATTTCCACGACGTGATGCGCCGGCACCATGCGGGTGTACGACGGATGAAACTGATCGTCGAGCCCTTCTTTCTGGAGCTGGCCGAGCAACTCGTCCATGCGCTCGGCGACGATCAGGCAGGGCCCCTCCATGCGCTTGGCGAGGAAGTACCGCATCGGCCGGCCGATGGAGCGGGCCATGCGTACGAGCCGGCCTTCCTTCTGGACGATCGCGAACTGGCCGTCGATGGCGCGAACGCGGGCCGGATCCCCCGAAGCGACGGCCGCTTCGGCTTCTTCGCGGGAGTGCGAAAAATAAAGATTGGCGTCCGGATCGATCAGATTGACCAGGCGCTCGACATAGGCGGAGGTAGCCATGACGCGGGTGGGATGGATGGTGGAAAAAGATCGGGGCCCTGGATACCGTAGGGAACGGAAGTTGTGAATCCCCGATGCGGGATGGAGTTCCGACCCCAGGCGACCGGATTGCTTCGTTTTCCCCCGGATCAATCCGCCGGCATGAGTCGTTGACGAAACGTTCAAAATGAAGGAAGAAAGACGCCCGCGGCCCCGCGTTTCCCGCCGTAGTTTTTTATATTCGCGTCCGATCCTGCCCGCACGTTATCGCCTATCTTCTGGCTCCTGCCCCATCGCGCTACGAGCTACGAGTTAAGCCCGCAACTGGAATATGAAGATTACCAAGGCCGTGATCACGGCTGCCGGCAAGGGACAGCGCAACCTGCCCTTGCAAACGCTCATCGACCGGGACGGCACCGAAAAGTCGGTCCTGCACATCATCATCGAAGAAGCCCTCCGGGGCGGCGTCGAGGAAGTCTGCATCGTCGTCCGTCCGGGCGACGAGGCGGCCTACATCGCGGTGTCGGGCGATCACGCCGGCCGGCTGCACTTCGTCCATCAGAAGGAGCCGCGCGGCTACGGCCACGCCGTCTACTGCGCGCGCGAATTTACCGGCGCCGATCCCTTCCTCCATCTCGTGGGGGATCACCTCTACATCAGCCGCTCCGGCACGGGATGCGCCGCGCGGCTCGTCGAGGCGGCCCACAAGGAGCAGTGCTCGATCTCGGTCGTCCAGGCGACGCGCGAGAACCTGCTGCCGTATTACGGGACGGTCGGCGTCCAGCGCATCTCGAGCTGGCCGAACCTCTACCGCGTCGAACACGTCGTCGAAAAACCCACGCCCACCGAAGCCGAACAGCGGCTGGTGGTGCCCGGGCTTCGCACCGGCCACTACCTGTGTTTCTTCGGCATGCACGTGCTGACGCCGACGATCATGGACATCCTCGGCCAGAAACTTGAGGACCGAAACGGCCGCAGCCCGGTCTCGCTCTCCGAAGCCCTCGCCGATCTCTGCCACCGCGAGCAGTATCTCGCCATGGAGACGGAGGACTGGCGCTACGACGTGGGCGTCAAATACGGCCTGCTCAACGCGCAGCTCGCCATCGCCCTGAGCGGCAAGGACCGCGACGAGGTGCTGTCGCGGATCATCGAGTTGCTCGCCATCCGTGAACTGGGATCGACTTCGCTGGGAGAGACGGCATGAGCATACTGGTCGACATCATCCGCGCGAGCGACCCGGAAAACCGTGATCGTTCGCTCGATTCGGTTTGCCGCGGCGCGTCGGCGGAGATGCTGCATGCGGAATGCGTGGCGCTGGACCGGTTCCGCCGGCAGAGCGCCAACCTCTACGAGCGCGTCCGCGCGCTCTTTTTCCTGTACGCGATCCACCGCTTCCATCTGCCGCGCCGCTACGAGGGCGAAAAGCCGGGGCACATCCCGCACGAAGGCGTCAACCACCTCCTCAAGCGCCGGTTCGAGGAAGCGCTCGAGATCTTCCTGACGGCCCAGCGGAATCAGGGCCCGAGCGACGCGCTGTCGAGCGCGCTGGCCTCGGCCTACCACCGCCTGGCGTTCCAGACCCTGGCCGACCAGGTTCGGCGCAGCGTGCGCTCGGTGCGGGGCAACCAGTGGATGTTTCGGATCGGCCACCCGGCCGACCATCCCCTGCGCATCCGTCCGGAACTCGTCAACCGATCCTCCCGCGACGCCCTCTTCCCGATCATCCGCGAAACGACCCCGGTCCGCATGGACCTCACGCACAGCGGGTGGAGCGACATTTTCTTTCTCGGGATGGACTTCCCGGAAGGCGCGCGCGTGCTCAACGTATCGGTCGATCTCTCCGTCCGCGGCGAGAACGGGCAGACGACGCCGAAGCCTCCGATCGAAACCTATTTCCGCGTGATCGACGAGCCCATCCTGCGGCTCGTCAGCGTCGACCTCAACGCCGTAGCGGACATCTCGACGCTCGCCGAGGTGTTCGATTTCGCCCGCGATCATCTCGGGCTCCTCAAGGCCGCCGTCATCGCCTCGGGCATCGTGCCGCCGGGCATGGAGGGGGCGAGCCAGCCGCTGTCCGACCTGCTGGAGAAGCTGGTCGGCCCCGGGCTCGGCATCGAGATCGTCAGCCAGGTCAACGACATCCCGAAAGGCTCCCGCCTCGCGGTGTCGACCAACCTGCTGGCCTCGCTCATCGCGGTCTGCATGCGCGCGACCGACCAGACGCGCTCGCTCACCGGCACCCTCCGCGAGGAGGAGCGCCGGACCGTGGCTGCGCGCGCCATCCTGGGCGAATGGCTGGGCGGCTCCGGCGGCGGATGGCAGGATTCGGGCGGCATCTGGCCGGGCATCAAGCTGATCGAGGGCGTCAACGCCGTCGAGGGCGACCCGGAATTCGGCGTGAGCCGCGGCCGGCTCCTGCCGCACCACATGATCCTCGAAAAGGGCGACGTGGCGCGCGACACCAGCAAACGGCTGCAGGACAGCCTCGTGCTCGTGCACGGCGGCATGGCGCAGGATGTCGGCCCCATCCTGGAGATGGTGACCGAAAAATACCTGCTGCGGTCGGACAAGGAGTGGCGCTGGCGCCAGGCGGCCATCAAGCTGCTCGACGATATCGTCCGCTCGCTGCGCGACGGCGACGTCAAGTCGATCGGCGCCATCACCCAGCGAAACTTCGACTGGCCGATCCAGACGATCATCCCCTGGGCGAGCAATTACTACACGGAATCCCTCATCGACCAGGTGCGGAAGGAATTCGGTGACGATTTCTGGGGATTCTGGATGCTGGGCGGCATGTCCGGCGGCGGGATGGGCTTCATCTTCGATCCGAAGAAAAAGAAGCTCGCCGTCGAGCGCCTCCAGGCGATCATGAACAACACGAAGACCCGGCTCGAAAAGGCCATCCCGTTTGCGATGGACCCCGTGGTGTACGACTTCGCCATCAACGAAGCCGGCACCGAGGCGCAGCTCATGCAGGGCGACGACGCGCTGATGCCGCCCCGGTATTACGTGCTCGTCGTGCCCATCCTCGTGCGCCGCGCCACCCGCGAGCTGACGCGGTCGCGGCGGACGGAGCTGGACCGCTTCGGCGTGGCGTCGAAGACGCGCCCCGAACTCGCCGGCGTGGTGGCCGGCCTCGTCGACCGCCTGCTGCCGCACGAGGAGGAGTCCGACGGCGAAACCCAGTCGCTGGACGAGCTGCTCGAACGTTACGGCTTCGACCGGTACCAGCACGAGCAGATTCGCGCCGACCTGCGGAGCGGGCGCATCGGGCTGGCGCAGAACCGGCTGCCGGCCCAGTCGCGCATCGACGACGTGGAGCCCAACGACGTGTTCGATGCCCGCCTTGAGTTGCCGCCGCCGTACCAGACCATCGGGCTGGATGCGATGCAGCAGGGCGCCGTGGCCGTCGTCACACTCGCCGGCGGCGTCGGCAGCCGATGGACGAAGGGCGCCGGCGTCGTCAAGGCGCTGAATCCCTTCGCCAAGATCGGTGGGCTCCACCGCAACTTTATCGAGATCCATCTGGCCAAGAGCCGGCGCGTGTCGCGCGAGGTGGGCACGCACCTGCCCCACGTCATCACGACGAGCTACATGACGCACGGCCCGATCAAGGAGCATCTCGACTACATGGGCCACTACGGCTATGCCGGCCCGCTGATGCTCTCGCCGGGCAGCAACGTCGGGCTCCGCCTCATCCCCATGGAGCGCGACCTCCGGTTCGCCTGGGAAGAGATGCCCCAGCAGCTGCTCGACGAGCAGGCGCAGAAGGTCCGCGAGAGCGGCCGCGCCGCGCTCATCAACTGGGTCCGCCAGGCCGGCGAGGGGTCGGACTATACCGACAACCTCCCCCAACAGTGCCTCCACCCGGTCGGCCACTGGTACGATGTGCTGAATATCTTCAAAAACGGCGTGCTGGCGGACCTGCTCGAAATCCGCCCGCAGCTCAAATACCTCATGGTGCACAACATCGACACGCTCGGCGCGAGCATCGATGCCGGCATCCTGGGGTACCACATCGAGCAGAGCGCCACCCTCACGACCGAGGTGATCACCCGGCAGATCGAGGACAAGGGGGGCGGCCTCGCCCGCGTCGACGGCCACCTGCGCCTCGTCGAAGGCCTGGCCATGCCGCGCGAGGACATCGAATACCGCCTGTCCTTCTACAATACGAGCACGACCTGGATCGACATCGACCGGCTGCTGCGGACGCTCCTGCTGACGCGCTCCGACCTGTCGCGGCCGGCGCGCGTCGCCGAAGCCATCCGTGAACTCGGCAGCCACATCCCCACGTACGTGACGCTCAAGGACGTCAAGAAGCGGTGGGGCAAGGGCCAGGAGGACGTCTTCCCGGTCACCCAGTTCGAGAAGCTCTGGGGCGACATGACGGCGCTGCCGGAACTCGACACCCGGTTCGTCTCCGTGCCCCGCATGCGCGGCCAGCAGCTGAAGGATCCCGGTCAGCGGGACGGCTGGCTTCGCGACGGGTCGGCAAAATACGTCGAGCGCCTCTGCGACTGGGGCGAGGAGTAGGCCCGGGCCGTTTACCGCACCATCAGCCGAACCCCCGCGCCCAGGCAGCGGCCGTGGATGGGACCGTATACATACGCGGTGTCGAAACGGTCGCCAAACGGGTTTTGCGGGTCGATCAGCGGCGCCGGCTGTGTGTAGCCGAACAGGTTCTCCACGGCCACATACGCCTGCACGAGCGAGCCGCCGGGCAGGTCCAGGTCTTTCGTGACCTGCAGGTTGTGGACGCTGTACGTGGGCGACCACGCCGGCCGGCTGAAGGGGGGTGCGTATTCCGGCAGCTTCATCGGCCCGGTCAGGTTGGCCGTGTAGTCGATGGCCAGCCCGCCCAGAAGGCGGTAGGTCGCGTTGAAGGCGCCCTGGAACGACGGGGCGAATTCGAGCGGCATCCGCCCGCCGGATTCACGCACGAAGACATCCATCCACGTGATGCCGGCGGTATAGGAGAGGGGTAGATCGCCCATGCTCTGCGACAGGGTCAGCGAGAGGCCGCGCGTCGTCGCCGAGCCGGCCAGATTGCGGTAGAGGATGAGGCCGGCGGTCTCGTAATTCGGCTCGATCTTGTTCGTGAAGTACGTATAGAATCCTTCCAGATCGATCGTCAACGGACGGATGCCGAGCGGGAGGATGTGTTGCAGACTCAGCGTGCCGCTGACCGAGCGCTCGGGTTTCAGATCTTCCAGGAGGATGGTGGCCCGCGCCCCCGAATAGGCGGCGTGATCCTCCGTGAACAGGTTCACGACCCGGAAGCCGGTGCCCAGGTTGAGGCGGGCGGTCGAGCGCTCGCCGGGCGAGACCATGACGCTGATCCGGGGCGACGCGATCACGCCGGCATCCCCCTGATAGTCCAGCCGCATGCCGGCCAGCGTACGGACTGCCGGTCCCCACACGGCTTCGTGCTGCGCGAAGAGCCCGGGGATGAACCGGTCGTCGGGGCGGTTGCGGACCAGCTCGCCTCCCGCGTCGTAACGCCCCGTTGACCCCGTGTTGTCGTCGTATCGCTGCAGGCGCAAGGCGCTGCCCAGCAGCACGGCATGCCGTGCATTCAGCTGGAGGGGCCACAAGCCCTGTACAAAGCCCGTCGACTGGGAGGCCTGATAGCTGTCGCGTCCGTAGTAGCTGTCCTGCCGGTGGTCGTTGTAGGCGAACGACAGCTTCGCGCCGGCGGCGTCGGAGAAATAGTAGGAGCCGAGGAGTTCGAGGCGTCGCGTGCGTATCGTTTCGCCGTAGAAGGTATCCGAGCCGCGCAGGGCGTCCGAGAAACGCTCGATGAATGCGCGCGTCCCGCCGAGGCGGTCCTCGACATAATACCGGCTCGACAGGTCGAGTCGCTGCCGGCCGCGCCGGTCGGCGAACGACGTCTTGCCAAACAACGACACGCGCGTGTTCAGGGTCAGATCGGCGAAATCATCCCCGTTGTCGTCCAGAAACCGGTCGTTGTGAAAGAAGGTCGCCGAAAGGAGGGACGCGATGCGCCCCAGCGACGGCACGACGCCCAGGTCGACGGCATATTCCGCGTCGCTGGTCGCAAAGGTGTTGATGGAGAAACGCGGCGCCGTTTGCGGGCTCTTGGTGATGATGTTGATGACGCCGCCCATGGCCTCCGAACCGTACAGGGTGGAGATCGGTCCCTTGATCACCTCGACCTGCTTGATCAGGGCCGGACTGATCCCGTTCAGCCCGTACACCGTGGCCAGGCTGCTCATGATGGGCATGCCGTCGATGAGCACCGCCGTGTAGGGGCCGTCCATGCCGTTGATGCGAATGTTGTTGGTGCCGCAAACAGCGCAATCGATCTGCTGGTACAGCCCGTTCACCTGCTGAAGCACGTCCATGACGTTGGCCGTGGGTATCTTTTCGAGAAAACGAGCCGCTATCACGTCCACCTTGACCGGCGAGTCCTTTACGTACGTCTCGATGAGGGTGCCCGTCACCACGATATCGCCGGCCTCGATGGTGGCTTCTCGAAGCGCGATCTCGACGCGGTTGGTCTGCCCGGGGCGCACCTCGACGGCGAGCTCCTCGGTGACATAGCCCACTGCGGAGACGACCAGCAGGTACCCGCCGGCCGGCAGCGAAGGGAGTACGAAGAATCCGTCCAGATTGGCCGCCGCGCCGAGCGTCGTGCCGCGCACCCCCACGCTGGCGAACGGGACCGGCGCGTCGCCGGAGACGACGCGTCCCTCGAGTGAGGTCTGAGCGGCGGCATCCAGAGCGGCCAACAGGGCGATCTGCAACAGCATGTGTTTCATGGGATCCTTCCTCCGGTGACGTGTTCGACATAGGCGCCAAACTTCCGATGGCGGTAGGCGCCCGTCCCGACATACGCGAGCAGCAGGCCCAGCGAGTCGGCATCGACAAAACCCGACGTGCGCGTGATGACGGCGCCGTCGGGGGCCAGGAAGACGAGCGTTGGCGTGGCCTCGGCGCCGAGTCGGTTCGCCCACGCCTGTTCGGAGAGCAGCTCCCCGCCGATGCGGTGCCGCGCAGCCCCATCGTCTATCCGCAGCGCGGCCGGCGTGAAGAGGGCAAGCGCCGGGGAAACCGCCGGGAAAACGTCTCGCTCCATCCGCGCGCAGGGTCCACACCACGGCGCCCGGATATAGACCAGGATCGGTTTGTTCGTCTGTGCGCTCTCCTCAAACGCCGCTCCCAGCGAGCGCCATGACACGGTATCTGGCAAAGCGATGTCGTACGCCGGCGTCGTCAGGAGGAGGTATGCGAGGAGGTGTATCATGCGCATCGAATTTAGTCTTGACTAATATATAATTTAAATTATGAATAAAAGCAAGTTGTGGATGGGCTGCGCCCTGTGCGTCCGGGGCGGGGCGCCGGCGACGCGTCTGCGCCGAGCGATCGCGGAATCGTGCCCGCATCGCCCAGGGCAAGCGCATTCTCGCCGTGGCCGTGAGAAGCGTATGGTAGTTTGGGTGCATGGGGGCATTTTTACCGCAAAACCTCCTGTACCCCCAGACGCCCATACCCCCAGACCGGGAGATGCTCGCGTTTGAAGAGCATGCGATTGTCCTGCCGCATCCCCGGTTATTCTGGAATATGCCGGCCCGATGTCGGATATTGGGAGCCTACTTCACCAGCAACTACCCTATGCGTACCGCAGGCCTGATCCTCTTCCTCTTTCTCGCCGGCTGCCAGGCTCCCGATCTCCCCGAACCCGGCAGCGACGCCTACCGGGAGACGGTTACCGCCTTCTACAAAAGCATCGCCTCGGTGCAGTCCGGCGAGGGCGCCGGCGCGGAGACGAATCTGCGCCGGGCCGCCGAACGCGCGCCCGGCGAGCCGGCGCTGTGGTACAACCTGGGCCTGCTGGCGCTGCGGTCCAACAACTTCGACGAGGGCCGCCAGCTGCTCGAAAAGGCGCGCACGCTGGCTCCGGAGAACAGCCGCATCGTACTCCTGCTCGGGGTGCTCGCCTCGAACGAGGCCGAGGCCGACAGCGCCATGGCGCGTTTCCGGGAGGCCATCGCGCTGGACCCCGGCAACGACAAGGCCCGCTACGCGCTGGTCCAGGAAATCCAGCGCCTGGGCAACCCCTCCCTCGATGCGGAAGCCGCACAGCAGCTGGAGGCCATCCTGGTGCGGCACCCGGCCAACCAGGCGGTCCTCATCGAACGGCTTCGGATCGCGGCAGCCCGGGAAGACGCGGACGCCGCCGAGCGCATGCTCGCCACGCTCGCCGGCCTGTCCGGGCGTTGGCCCGCCGAGGCGACGCAGACGCTCGACGAACTCCGCCAGGCCCTGTCCGCAGGGACCTTCCAGGCCGCCCGTGTGCAGACCGGCTTCTTGCGAAACCTGCTCCTCGGCACCTTCAGCTACCGGCAGGACCTGTCGGTCGTGCAGACCCCGCTGGAGGCCATCGGCGACTTGATGACGTCGTTCGTGTGGCTGCCGGCGCCGGCGCCCGAACCGGCCCCCGCGGACGTGCAGCTCGCCTATCGGGCGGAACCGATTGACCACGCCGCGGCCGTGCGCTGGACCGACGCCGTCTCGATGACCGGCGAGACGATGGAGCCGATCCTGATCGAAGGCGGCGAACTCGTCGCCGGCGGCCGGCGGTATGCCGTCGCGGATGTGATCGGGGCGGATGACCGCTTCGGTGTGGCGACGCTGGACTTCAACTACGACTTCCGCAACGATATCGCGGTAGCCGGCCCGGGCGGCGTCGCGCTCTTCAGGCAGGATTCGCTCGGCGCCTTCACCCGGGTCACGCTCCCGGGGTCGTACACCGACGTCTGGGCCGCCGATGTGGATAGCGAGGGCGACATCGACCTCGTCCTGGCCGTCCCGGGCGCGCCCCCGCGCGTCCTGCGCAACAACGGCGACGGGACGTTTGCGCCGCTGCCGGCCTTCGCCGATGTCGGCGAGGCGCGGGCCTTCGCCTGGGCCGATATGGATGGCGACGGCGACCCCGACGCGGTCTTTGCCGACGCCGCCGGCGCCCTGCACGCCTACCTGAACCAGCGCCTGGGGCAGTTCGCCTACCGGGCCCTCGATGCGGGGGAGGCGCCGGTACGCGCCCTCGCCGTGGCCGACCTCGACGCCGACGCCGTCATGGACGTGATCGCGCTGGATGAGGCCGGCAACCTGACGTCATGGACCGCGCATGAGGAAGACGGGACATGGGAGCGCCGCGCGGTGGCGTCCTGGCCGGCTCCTCCGTCCGGCGCGGCCCGTCTCTTCGCCGGCGACCTCGACAACAACGGCGCGATCGATCTCGCCGCATCCATCGGCGACGCGACGCGCATCTGGCTGGCCGAGGCGCCGGGGCAACTGGTGGTGCTGCCTTCGGGCGTCGATGCCGCCACCGCGGCCATCGCCGACCTGACGGGCGACGGACTGCTCGACTTGCTCGCTCTCGCGTCCGATGGCGCACCGCAGCGGTTTGTGGCATCCAGCCCGCGCGACTATGCCTGGCAGGTCATCCGACCCCGCGCCGGGCAGGCGCTGGGCGATCAGCGCATCAACGCCTTCACGATCGGCGGCGAGGTGGAGCTGCGCGCCGGCATGCTGTTCCAGAAAGCCCCCATCACCGCACCCATCGTGCATCTCGGGATGGGCGAGCACACCACGTCGGACGTCATCCGCCTCATCTGGCCCAATGGCGACATCCAGAGCGAATTCGACCTCGAAGCCGGCGCCTCCGTCTTCACCCCTCAGCGGTTGAAGGGCTCCTGTCCCTGGCTCTTTACGTTCGATGGCCACGACATGCGGTTCGTCACCGACTTCATCTGGCGGTCGCCGCTCGGGCTGCGGATCAACGCCCAGGAAACCGCCGGCGTGGTGACCACCGAGGACTGGGTCAAGATTCCGGGCGAGGCCCTTGCGCCGCGCGACGGCGTTTATGACGTCCGCATCACGGCCGAGCTGTGGGAGACGCATTTCTTCGACCATGTTTCGCTCCTCGTCGTCGATCATCCCGAGGACACGGAGGTCTTTGTCGACGAACGCTTCGCGATCCCGGCGCCGGCCATGGAGGTGCAGGTGATGGATCGGCCGCGACCGGTCGCCCGGGTCGTTTCCGACCGGGGCGACGACCTGACGGATCTGGCGCGCGAGCGGGACGGCCGGCACCTCGCTTTTTTCGGTCCGGGCGCCTACCAGGGCATCACGCGGGAGCACGCCATCGAAATCGATCTGGGCGACGATTTCCCCGCCGGCGCGCCGGCGTCGCTCGTTGCCTTCGGATGGGTGCGGCCCACGGACAGCTCGATCAACGTGGCCATCAGTCAGGGCGCCGTGCGCCCGCAGGGCCTCAGCCTCGACGTCGACGACGGGCAGGGGGGATGGCGGATGGTGCGCGAAAACCTCGGCTTCCCGGCCGGCAAGACCAAGACCGTGCTCATCGACCTGACCGGCCTCATCGACCCCGGCGCTCCCAGGCGCATCCGGCTCCGCACGAACCTGGAGATTTACTGGGATCAGATCCAGTGGGCCGCGCACCGGCCGGACGCCGCGGTCGAAACCCGCCGGCTCGATCCCGAAGTCGCCGACCTGCGTTACCGCGGCTTCTCGGCGCTGCGCATGCCGGATCGGACGTCCCCCGAGACGCCGGCCTACGACGAACTGGAGAGCACCGGACCCCGCTGGCGCGATCTCGTCGGCTACTATACCCGCTTCGGCGATGTCCGCGAGCTGCTCGCCGGCGTCGACGATCGCTACGTCATCATGAATGCCGGGGATGAAATGCGGTTTGAATTTCAGGCCCCGGCGTCGCCGCGGGCCGGCTGGAAGCGAGATTTTGTCCTGATCGGCGACGGATGGGTCAAGGACGGCGATTACAACACGGTCTTCGGCAAAACGGTGCTGCCGCTGCCTTCCCATGCGGATGCGGCGTACGACCGCGCCCCGACGCGCCTGCTCGACGACCCCGTGTACCAGCGCCACGCAGCCGACTGGCAGACGTACCATACGCGATACGTCGGGATGGAGCGGTTCCGGGATGCGCTGCTGGCCGGGCGGTGAATGGGGGAGATTTTTGGGAGATCGCGGAATGCGCCGTATCCTGCGGCGTCGATACAGTCGGATAGCCATCAAACAGACCCATCATGCGCACCTGCCGTACACTGCCTGCCCTCCTGATCGCCGGGGTATTTGCGGTCCACATCGCCGGCGCGCAATCGCCGGACCCCACGTCGTCGGCGGTCCAGATGACCGCCGCCGCCGTACAGCTGCTCGAAGCCCTGTCGCCCGAGGCGCGGCAGACGGCGATGTTCAGGCTGGACGATGAGGTGGCGCGAACGACCTGGAGCAACCTGCCGGCGTCGTTCGTGGCGCGCAAGGGCGTCCGTCTCGGCGACCTCGACGCCCCGACGCGCATCCTGCTGCATCGGCTCATCCAGGCTTCGACCAGCAGCCAGGGCTATGCGAAGATGTCCGGCATCATGTGGCTCGACGAGATCCTCCACGACCAGTCGCTCGAACGGCAACAACGCGGCGAAATGCCCTCGAACGAGCGCATGAACACCCTCATCGCGAGCTGGACGTCCGATAACTACTGGTTCTCGTTCTTCGGCGACCCGGCGGTCGACGCGAACTGGGCCTGGCTTCTCTCCGGGCATCACCTCTCCGCCAACTTCACCGTAGCCGAAGGCAAGGTCGCCTTCACGCCGCTTTTCCTCGGCGCGGAGCCGTACGAGGTCGCGAGCGGGCCGATGGCCGGCTGGCGCGTGCTCTCGCACGAGGTCGAGCGCGGCTACGAGATGGTGCAATCCCTCGATGCGGCGCAGCGGCGCAAGGCCATCCTCAGCGACGAAGTGCCGCGCGACATCGTGGAGGGACCCGGCGGACGCGGCGACATCAAGGCCTTCGAGGGGCTGCCGGCGAGCGAGCTGAACGCCAACCAGCAGCTGCTGCTCTGGCATCTCGTTCGCGAATACGTGGCCAACGCCGATTTCGACGCCGCCGACGCCCAGATGAAAAAAATCGAGGCGGACGGCCTGGAAAAGCTCTATTTCACCTGGATCGGCCCGTCCGACGACATCGCGAAACGGTACTACTACCGCGTGCACGGCCCCTCCATCCTCATCGAATACATGCGGGAACGCGGCGTCGGCGAAGGCGCGGCCAACCACATCCACACGATCGTCCGCGATCCGAACAACGACTACGGCGAGGACTGGCTGAAAGTCCACTACCGCGAGCAGCACGGCGAGGGGAGGTAGGTTAGTGTGGTAGTATGGGGGTCTGGGGGGATGGGAGTCTGCGCAGGTACGCTTGCGCAATAGAACGCTTAATCCTCCCACACCCCCGCACTCCCTAACCCTCACACCGTCACCGCCGCTTCAAGCAGTTCAGCGGCTTCGACCACATCCGGGCCACAGCCGTCCTTGTACTGCTGGAAGTTCTTCGCGAACAGGCTGGCGAGTTTGCGGGCGGTGCGATCGAACGCGGCCTTGTCCGCCCAGGTATTGCGCGGATTGAGGATCTCGGTCGGCACGTTCGGACAGCTGTTCGGGATCGCGAGGCCGAAGATCGGGTCTTCCGTCGTCGGAATCTGGGCGAGGGTGCCGTCGTGGATGGCGTCGATGATAGACCGCGTGTTTTTGAGGCTCATCCGCCGGCCCGTTCCGAAGGCGCCGCCCGTGAACCCCGTATTGATCAGCCACGCATTGGCGAAGTGCTTTTCCATGTTCTCGGCGAGCATCTCGGCATATTTCCCGGGGTGCCAGACGAGGAACGCCGCGCCAAAACAGGCCGAAAACGTCGCTTCGGGTTCGTTTACGCCATCTTCCGTCCCGGCCACCTTGGCCGTGTAGCCGCTGATGAAGTGGTACATGGCCTGGGCCGGCGAGAGCCGGCTGACCGGCGGCAGGACACCGAAGGCGTCGTAGGTGAGGAAGATGATGTTGTTCGGATGCCCGCCCACGCAGGGAATCTTGGCGTTGTCGATGTATTCGATCGGGTAGGCCGCGCGCGTATTCTGGGTGAGGGAGACGTCCGAGTAGTCGACGGCATGCGATACCGGGTCGTACACAACGTTCTCGAGCAGGGTACCGAAGCGGATTGCGCGGTAGATCTCCGGCTCTTTTTCGGCCGAGAGGTCGATGGCCTTGGCGTAGCATCCGCCTTCGATGTTGAAGACGCCGTCTTCGGACCAGCAGTGTTCGTCGTCGCCGATCAGGCGCCGGCTCGCGTCGGCCGAGAGGGTCGTCTTGCCCGTTCCCGAGAGGCCGAAGAAGAGGGAGACGTTGCCGTCGGCGCCTTCGTTGGCCGAGCAGTGCATCGAAAAGACGCCGCGCTTCGGCATGATGTAATGCATCACCGTAAAAACGCCTTTTTTCATCTCGCCGGCGTATTCGGTGCCCAGAATCACCATCTCCTGCCGCTCGAAGCTGATCTCGATGCAGGTCTTCGACGACATGTGGCGCGTGAGCCGGTTCGCGGGAAACGCGCCGGCGTTGAAGATCACGTAGTCGGGCTCACCGAAATCGGCCAGCTCCTCCCGCGTGGGCCGGATCAGCATGTTGTGCATGAACAGGGCGTGGTAGGCGCGGGAGCAGATGATGCGCACCTTGATGCGGTATTTCGGGTCCCAGCCGGCGAAGCCGTCCACCACATAAAGCCGCTCGCAGGTGTTCAGGTAGTCCGTCGCCCGCTCGCGATTCACCATGAAGGTGTGCTCGTCGACCGGGATGTTGACGGGCCCCCACCAGATGTTCTCCTGGCTGTCCGGATGCTCGACGATGCGTTTGTCCTTCGGGCTCCGGCCCGTCTTCTTGCCCGAGGAGATGATCAGCGCCCCCGAATCCGCCAGGGCGGCCGATTTGTCGTGTTCGAGGGCCAGTTCGTACAGCGCCGGCGGCGCCGCGCAATAAAATACCTGATTGACGTCGATCCCGTACTGGGACAGACTCATGAGTTGCCGGGTAACCATGATCTATAAAGGATGCGTGTATAACTCGTAAGGAAAAAGCGCTTCCAGCGCGAGGTGCAGCAATATACAGTACATCGGCGCCCGAATCTGTAGCGGAAGTCGCCGGTCACGTATAGGTGAAAACGCCACACTTCTACCGGGCGGCAGGGCAAACGATCCGATAAAAAAAGTCGTGCTTGGCTCGCTGCGCTCGCGGTCAGAAGCTGCATGGTCATGGGCTTGCTACGCTCGCGGTCAGGAGCTGCACGGTCATGGGCTTGCTGCGCTCGCGGTCATGGGCTTGCTGGCGCTCGCGGTCATGGGCTCGCTGGGGCTCGCGGTCGGGAGCTGGCGCGGTCATGGGCTCGCTGGCGCTCGCGGTAAGTGGCTTGCTGCGAGCGCCGTCGGGAGGCGAACGGTCTGGATGCGGTGTGTGGAGATGGAGCTCATTTTGACATAAAAAAGCGGTCATGAGACGGGCAGTTCCATGAAGGACTTTCTGCCTGCCTCATGACCGCGAGCGTAGCGAGCTCCTGCCAGAGAGCGTCAGCGAACTCATGCCCTCGAGCGTTAGCGAGGTCATGACCGCGAGCGCCAGCGAGCCCCTAGATCGACGTAAACAGCTGCGTCTGCATCGGAGGCAGGGGCAGCGGGGCGTTGACCTTTTCGATGGGGAGGCCTTCGTGCGTGATTTCGACGCTGGCGAACATCTCGGCGAGGGTGGTGCGGCCCTCGGCTTCGAGGAAGGCTTCGAGATGGGCGGGGCCCGTGGTCTCGAACAGGATCATCGCGCCGTTCTGGCGAGCGTACATCGCCGGCACGACATCGCCGTTGCGGCCGATGCTGCCGAAGAGACCGGCCGTGTCCCGCACGCCGGCCACGCCGTCGTAGACGCCCATCCAGCGGCGGACCGTCTGCCGATCCTGCGATTCGGCCGGGAAAAGGCGCAGCGCGGCGGCCAGCGCGTCAACCGTGACGACGAGTTGCCGGCTGCCCTCGAAGCGTTTGCCCGAGGCCAGGATGCTCAGCCCGTTTTCCTCCTCGAACGCGCCGTCCAGATCCGGCCCGCCGGAATAGATGCCGGGCAGGTTGCCGAAACGGGCGGCGTCGAGATAGGCGTACAGGACGTTGTACAGCCCGTTTTGCATCGTCGTGCTCAGGGCGTTGAGCGGCAGGGTCAACAGCGGATGGAAGTACTGGTAGGCGCTGCCGTTTTTCGCCAGGGGCGTCGCGAACGTGATCAGTTCGGTGAAGGAGTCCTTGGTGCTGTCCGTCGGCACGCCGGCGGGGTCGATCAGCACGTTCCACGCCTCGATCCCGATGGTGGGATCGTCGAGCAGGACCGAATGGCCGACGAAGTAGCTCAGCACGAAGGCCATCTCGGCATAAAACTCCTCGAAGAGGAGGTCGACGCGCCCCGTGTTCAGCTCCGACGTGATCGCGTTGCCGGCCGTCGAGAACAGCAGTTCGTTCTGCACGAAATAGTAGTTGTAGCCCTCCGTCTGATTCTGGAGGAACTGCATGGCTTTGGTGCCCAGCGGCGTGCCGGTGTAGGCCTGGGCCGTCATGGCGACGCGCGCGGAGAGGCAGGCGTTGGCCTGGATCTCGAAGTCGGCCGACGTCTTTTCAAAGCCGGTGCTGCTCGCGTTGAAGTCGAGCGCGGGCAGCAGACCGCGGTATTTGATAAAGGAGGCCCCGTCCTCCTGGGCGAGCAGGAGGTGGTCGACGATGGTTTCGAGCGTCACCGCGTCGTCGAGGTCGATCAGTCGCTGCATCCGGTAGGCGATGGCGATCGGATCGGTGGTGCCGGAGGGCGCGCCGTTCAGCACGGCGGTGTGCGGGAACTGCGTCTTGCCGTCGATGCCGATGTCGTAGTAGCCGGCATTGAAGCTGACGAAGTCCGCCTCCGTGATTTCCGGCCCGTCGTAGATCTCGAACGGATCCTCCTCGGTGACGTCGCAGCCGAACAGGCCGATCGCGAACGAGGTGCCGACGGCGGCTTTCAGAAAGTGCCGGCGATTCCAGCCGGGTTGCGCGGGGGAGTTGCGGTATGCTGCAGGGAGATGTATGCGTGGCATGGCAATGCTGGGGTGCCTTGTTGAGAAAAAAGGTTATCGTACGCGGAATGGAGCGACGAGTGCGGTGCGGTCCCACATGAGCTGGAGGACCCCGCCGTCGTTCGCCGGCTCCACGGCGATGGTGAACGGTTCCACCACCTGTTCGAGCGGGTTGACGGCCAGGGGGACGCGGCCCAGGTCGCGTTCGGCATCGTACGTCGTGCCTCCCTGACCGGTCTGCGTGTTGAAGATCAGGACGCCGCCGTCGGGCGCTGGGATCGTAAAGAGGGTGTATTCGCCGGCCGGCACCGTGAGGTTGCCGAACTGCAGGGCGCGGTCCGTCCGGAAATGGGTGGCGCGGTTGGCGCCGGTGCGCCACACGGTCCCGTAGGGCACGAGTTCGCCAAAAATGACGCGGCCTCGCTTCAGCGGCTGGCCATAGTCGATGAGGATCGTGGCGCCGTCGATCGTGGCGGCGGTCTCGCCCCGCCCCGAGAGGTCGCCGAAGCGCCTGCCGCTTGCCTCGATGGAGGCAAACCGCGCGGCAAGCGCCTCGAGGTCGATCGCGGGTTTTCGGAATACCTTGAGTTTGCGCGTCGTGCCGGCCGCGTCGAGCTGCTCGAGATGGCCGGCGGCGTCCACATCGACGCCCATCGTGCCACGGAACGGATGCGTCACGGTGACGGAATCGGCGGATAGACGGCGGATTTCGAAGTTCAGCGCCTGATTGCCGACGAGCAGGGGCTGCTCGTACACCCCGCCGGGCGCCGCGTAGCCGCGTTCGAGCATCAGGTCGAACGGCCAGTGCAGCATGTCGAGAAAAGGCAGGGCCTCGGCCGGCGCCTCGATGGAGTCAATCCGCGTTTCGCCCTGGCGCGTGGTGGCCACGGCGAAGCCGTCGTCGTACCGGGTGATCAGCTGGGACTCGATGTCGCCCCCGAGCGCCGGCCGTTTCTCCGACTCGAAACGCGTCATATGGCCGGCATCGTCCAGAAAAAGCGCGTACGTCTGACGCGCGACGACGGGCGTGCGGAGCACGACCTCGGCGCGGATCACCTCCTCCGAACGGGTATACTGCTCCGCGGCAAGGGTGTCCTGGCCGAGCAGTGTCACAAAGGCAGCGGAGGCGTCAGGCGGCGGGGTCTGACAGGCTGCCGCGACGAGAAGCGGGAGGCAGGGGAGTGCAGCGCGGAGCATGAAGGATCGAAAGTCAATTTCCATTCCAACAATATCAGGAATCTCAAGCTTTACTTCAACTGAGTCCTAAAACTGTATGGGGTATCGCTTAAAAGCAAGTCGATTACGGAAAGATCCCGATCGGCGCCGGCGGGTTGAGAATCCCTCTGCGAGACGCCAATTGCAAAAAAACTTGCATCCAAAAGCTGACTTCTTATTTTAGACGGGTCCGTTTTTTAACGGCAACCCGCTGCCACCCCCGGCAGAATCCGCGCGATCCGCTTCGGACGCGCACTGGAGATCCGGAGCTCATTCGGCCCATGCCCGGGCGCAATGCCAGCTCACTCCGCTCATCTCGGACGCTACCCGGCGCTGCCGACTGCCGTCCGTCCGCAGATTATCATCCACCCGCGTGTCGGCTCGTCAGAGCCCTTTTGCCGCGCTCAACATCCGACGGGATCGGATACCCTGGACCCTCGCCGCCACGCGCCGCCCGGCTATCGCCGTCTGCGGCCATCTGGCACCGCGCGACGTTCCGTTACCGCCTTCGCCAACCGGCCTCGCCGCACCGGGTCCGCCGTGTTGGCGCATTCCCACCATCCTGAAGTTGTCTCTATTGCCTATGTCCGTTTCGCCCAGAGAAGTCACGTATTATACCCTGCGCAACATCGATGCGCTGCCCCAGTTCGGCCTGCTATCGCCCGAGGAGCAGTGGGCCTTGCGCGTCGTGGGGCAGGTGTTGCCCTTTCGCGTCAACAGCTATGTGGTCGATGAACTCATCGACTGGACGCGCGTCCCCGACGACCCGATGTTTCAGCTCACGTTCATGCAACGGGGCATGCTGAGCGAGGCGCACTTTTCCCTCGTCTCGGAGGCGCTGCGCCGGGAGGCGCCGCGCGCCGAACGGGACCGGATCGTTCGCGCCATTCGGGCGGAGCTGAACCCGCATCCCGCCGGCCAGATGACGGCCAACGTGCCCGAACTGGACAACGAACCGGTGCCGGGGTTGCAGCACAAGTACCGGGAAACGTGTCTCGTCTTTCCGAGAAACGGGCAGACCTGCCACAGCTATTGCACGTTTTGCTTCCGCTGGCCGCAGTTTGTCGGCGGGGCGGACCTTCGTTTTGCCACCGACCAGGCCAGGCGTTTTCTGGATTATCTGGCCGAACACCGGGAAATCACGGATGTGCTGCTCACCGGCGGCGACCCGATGATCATGAGCGCGCGCAACCTCGCGGTCTATATCGAACCCCTCCTCGGCCCGGGATACGAGCACATCCAGACCATCCGCATCGGCACCAAATCGCTGACCTATTGGCCCTACCGCTTCCTCAGCGACGCCGATGCCGACGACGTGCTGCGTCTGTTTGAAAAAGTGACCGCCGCCGGCAAACATCTGGCGCTCATGGCCCACTTCAACCACTGGAAGGAATCCGACACGCCGGCCGCCCAGGAGGCCATCCGCCGGGTGCGCGGTACCGGCGCGCAGATCCGGACCCAGTCGCCGCTCGTCCGCCACATCAACGACGACCCGGACGTCTGGCAACGCATGTGGAAGGATCAGGTGCGCCTCGGCTGTGTGCCCTACTACATGTTCGTCGAACGCGACACCGGCAGCAAAACCCATTTCTCGGTACCGCTGGCCCGCGCGTATACCATTTTCCAGGGCGCCTATCAGCGTGTTTCCGGCCTCGCCCGCACGGTGCGCGGCCCATCCATGTCCACCTTCTGGGGGAAAGTCGTGATCGAGGGAACGACGATGCTGAACGACGAACGCGTTTTCGTGCTCTCTTATATCCAGGCCCGGGAAGCAGATCGGGTGCGGCGTCCCTTCTTCGCCCGCTTCGATCCGGAGGCGACGTGGTTCACCCAGCTCAAGCCTGTCGCGGGCTCCGAACGCCTGTTTCCGTCGCGCCCCGCACACCGCGGCTCCGCGGACGTGGTGCCGGGCGGCACGTTCGTCAACTGAGGCTCCATACCCGATCTGAACATGAAAAAAATCGAGGCTTTCATCAAGCCCTTCGCCCTCGAAGCCGTCCGCAGCGCCCTGCTGGCCGAGGGCATCCGCTGCGTCACGACCGCCGACGCGCAGGAGTTTAACGGCGATCGCCCGTTCAGCGAGCGCTTTCGCGGCACGGAATACGTGGTCGACCAAACACCCCGGGCCCTGCTGGTCGTCCTCGCGCCGGACGATGAGGCGCCGCAGGTCGTGCGGGTCATCCGCGACGCCGCGCAGACCGGGCACCCGGGCGACGGCCGCATCATCGTCACCCACGCCGAGGAAGTCGTCGACCTCGATGCGGCAGTGCCCGTGGCGCATGAGTGATCGCCTGGCCGGGCCCCGCTGGAGATGCCTGCTGTTCCTCCTCGTGCTGTCCGCCGCGCCGGCCATGGCGCAGGACCCGGACGCGCCCGTCCTCATGAACGGGGACGCGGAGCAGGTGGCCACGGCCGGGTTCTATACCCTTTCGTGGGCCGCGCCGGCCGCCGCGACGGCGCCGCGCTACCAGCTCGAGGCAGACTCCACGCGTCGTTTCGAGACGCCGGCGGTGGTCTACGAGGGCCCCGATGACGCGACGTCGCGCAGCGGCGAGCCGGATGGGGAACGCTGCTTTCGCGTCCGCTATCGCGAGGCCGATCGTCAGGCGTGGAGCGCCTGGAGCGCCGCGCACTGCGTGTCGGTGCGCCATCACCCGCTGCGTCGCGCGTTCGGCTTTCTCGCCGTGGGCGCGGCGGTGTTTCTCGCGACGCTCGCCGTCGTCGTCGCCGGCGCGCGGAGCGACGAACGCCCTTCTTGAGGTACAAAATCCGGATTCATGGTTGATCAGGCGATGTTATCGCCCGCGCTCGCGGGCACGCTCCTCCTTCTTTTTAGCCTATTGTGGATTTTTCTCGGTTGGTGGTGGGGGCGGGGGGCCACGGAGGCGGATGACTACATGCTCGCCGGCCGCAACGTCGGGCTCGCGCTGGGCACCGCGACGGCGATGGCGACCTGGGTGACGAGCAACACCACCATGGTGGCGCCTCAACTGGCCTATCAGATGGGGTTCTGGGGGATGATCGGCTATTCGCTCGGATCGATCGGGCTGCTGCTCTTCGCGCCGATGGCCGCCCGCATCCGGATGCTGATGCCCCGGGGTTATACCAGCGGCGACTTCATTCGACTGCGTTATGGCGTCGCCGCCTGGCGCGTCTTTCTCGTGATTTCGCTCGTCTACAGCGCCGGCTGGCTCGTCAGCCTCGGCATGGCCGGCGGCCTGCTCATCGAATCGCTCAGCGGCATCCCCTTTCCGGTCGGGATTACGGTCATCCTCGCCATCTGCGTGGCCTATACGCTGCTCGGGGGGCTCAAGGCGGTGATCGGGACGGATTTCGTGCAGACGATCATCATCGTGATCGGCGTCGTGGCGCTCGGCGTCCTCACGCTGCGCGCCATCGACATCCCGGACATGCACGCGACGCTGCGGGCGGAGCGCCCCGAACTGCTCAACCTGCTGATGCCGGCCGCGCTGATGTTTCTGTTCAACAACCTGCTCTTCGGCGTCGGCGAGATCTTCCACTCGAACGTGTGGTGGAGCCGCGCCTTCGCCTTCCGCGAAGGGGTGGGCTTCAAGGCCTATCTGATCGCCGGCCTGTTCTGGACACCCATCCCCATCGCGGCCGGTTTTGTCGCGCTCGCCGCCCCCTCCCTCGGCCTCAACGTGCCGCGGGCCGACATGGTCGGACCCCTCGTGGCGGCGCACCTGCTGGGTACCTCGGGCGCCGTGGTGGTGTTCGTGGTGATCTTTTCCGCGCTGGCCTCCAGCCTGGACTCCCTCCTGGCCGCCACCAGCGATCTGATCGTCGAGGACATCTACAAAAAACACATCCGGCCCCGCGCCAGCTCCGTCCAGATGCGGAAGGCGGCCTCGACGACGACCCTGCTGCTGGGGGCGGTCACCTGGCTCGTCTGTCTGCTCAACCTGACCACCCTCGCCAGCCTGCTTCATTTTACCGGTGCCCTGGTGGCGAGCACCATCTGGCCGATCATCGCCGGACTCTACTGGAGACGCACCAATGCTGCCGGCGCCCTGTGGAGCATGGTGCTGGGGAGCCTGCTCGGGCTCGCCGCCTACTTCACGATCGGCTTCTATGTCGCGGCGCTCGTCGGCGCCGCCGTCTCCATGACGATCACCCTGCTGACCACGTGGCGCTGGCCGGCCACCTTCGCGTGGGACCAGCTCAGCGAGACGCCGGCCGACGCGCTTTCCCTGGAGAAAAACCCATGATCCTGTCCGAAACAACCCTCTCGATACTCATCGTCCTGGCGCTCGTGGCGAGCGCCGTGGCGCCGGCCGCCCTGATCGGTCTGCTGATACGCGACGCGCGGCGAGGTGAACTATGGTGACGACCTCCGAACTCCATCCGTTGCTCGACCGACCGGTCGAGGTGCGTAACGGCGTTACCGGGAGCGAGCGCCCCCAGGCGCTGCTCGACGCGCTGCCCGATCGGCCCGAGCCGCTGCTCGATCTCGCGCATCGCCACGTGGTGTCGGTTCGCCAGTTCACGCGCGAGTCCGTGGTCCAGCTCTGCCGCCTTGCGGCCCTGATCGAGACCAAGCCGGCGTTGCTCCATCCGCCGCTGCCCGGGAAAATCCTCATTTCCGCCTTTTACGAGCCCAGCACGCGCACGCGGCTTTCGTTCGAGAGCGCCTGGCATCGGCTCGGCGGCGACGTCATCTCGATCACGGACCGCGCGACGACCGGCATCGCGAAAGGGGAGAGCCTCCAGGACGTCGCCGAGATGTTCAGCAACTACGGCGACCTCGTCGTGCTGCGCGACAACGCGGAGGATTCGGTCTACGCCATGCTCGAAGGGCTGCGCATCCCGATCATCAACGCCGGCAACGGGATCGACGAGCATCCGACGCAGGCGCTGACGGACCTGTTCGCCCTGCTCAAGTGGCGCCCCGATCTCGCGTTCGGAGCCCCTGGAGGCCGCATCCGGATCGCGGTCGTCGGGACGCCCGGCAAGATGCGGACGGTGCGAAGCCTGTTATTGCTATTGACCCTGTTTGCCGACGCCATCGAGGAAGTCGTCGTCGTCAACCCGAACGAGGAGCTGTTCGCCCCGGGGCAACGCGAGGAACTCGAGCGGGGCGGTCTCCGGGTGTGCGTCGAACGGCAGCTGCGCGGCGTCCTGCCGGCGTGCGACGTCGTCTACATCAACGCCATCGCCTGGATCGGCGACACCTACGAACGGCTCACCGGCGACCTGCAACTGCACGCCGGCTCTCCCCTCAAACCCGGCGCCATCGTGCTGCACCCGCTCGCGCGTGGCGAAGAGCTGGACGCCAGCCTCGACGCCACGCCCCACAACTGGTATTTCGCGCAGGCGCGGGGCGCCGTCTTTATTCGCATGGCCCTGCTCTCGGCGCTGACCCAGCGGATCAACCTGCTCGTCGACGCGCCCCTGCCTGACCTCGAGCGGTGACGCCCGCGCCGTCCTCTTCCGTTTACCTCAACCTGGATCTCGAACGCCTATGTGTGGCATTGCCGGATACATGCACCTCGACCCCCGCACCCCGCCCGACCCCGAAATCCTCGTCGGCATGGCCGCCATCCAGGCGCATCGGGGGCCGGACGGCTTCGGGTGGCACGTGATGCCGGAGCGCGGCGTGGGGTTCAGCCATGCGCGGCTCGCCATCATCGACCTGGAAGAACGCGGCCGGCAGCCCATGGTCTCGGCCGACGGCCGGCTCATGCTCACGCACAACGGCGAGTTTTACGACTTCCCGCGCATCCGCGCCGGCCTCACCGCGCGCGGCGCGCGTTTCCGCTCGAAAAGCGACTCGGAGCTCATCCTCCATCTCTATCCCCGTCTCGGTCTGGAAGGCACGCTCGAACAGCTGCGCGGCGAGTTCGCCTTCGCCCTGTACGATGCGGCGGACGAGTCGCTGGTGCTCGTCCGCGACCGGTTCGGCATCAAACCGCTGTACTGGACGGAGACGGCGGACGCACTCGTGTTCGGGTCGGAAGTGAAGGTGCTGTTCGCCCATCCGGACGTCCGGCGGGCTTTCTCGGACGCCGGCGTGTTCCACCAGCTCATGCAGACCATGGTGCCCGGCACGACGCCGTATAAAAACATCCACCAGGTGAAGCCAGGACACGCGCTCCGTGTCCGGCGCGGGCCGAACGGTTTTCGGATCGAAGACCTGGGGTACTGGGACATGCCGTTCCCTGAAGGCGGCGCGCGGGGGCCGCGCAGGGCGGACGACTTTTACATCGACGAGGTCCGCGAGCGGCTCATCGAGGCCGTCCAGCTTCGGCTCGTGGCCGACGTTCCGGTAGGATGTTATCTATCCGGCGGGATCGACTCCTGCTCGATGCTGGGGCTCGCCTCCGCCAGCCGGCAGGAGCCCGTGAAGGCCTTCACGATCGGCTTCGACGACGCGGCCTACGACGAGACCGCGATCGCGGCGTCGATGGCGGCCTCGGTCGGCGCCGACCAGGATGTGCTCGCCCTGGACGCCGCGCACCTCTACGACCATTTCGTGGAGACGCACTGGCATACCGAACGGACCATCTACAACACCCTCGGCGTCGCCAAGCTGCTGATGAGCCGGCACGTGCACGAGGCCGGCTACAAGGTGGTGGTCACCGGCGAGGGGTCCGACGAACTCTTCGGCGGCTACCCGAGCTTCCGCCGCGACCTGTTTCTGCATGGCCTCGACGACCTGCCGCCTGCCGAGCGGGCCGCGATGGAGGCGCTCCTGCAGGAGTCGAACCAGCTGTTCAGCGGCGCCATGCTGGCGGCCGAAACCGTGGAGGACCCGTCGCTGGAGGCCCTGTGCGGCTTTACGCCCTCGTGCCTGCAACCCTGGCTGATGGCCTCGCGCCGCGTGCCGGCGCTGCTCGCGCCCGGCATCCGGAACGCCCTCGGCGGCTACCGGCCCGGCGAGGCCATCGCGGCGGCGCTCGACGGCGACGCGATCCGCGGACGCCATCCGCTCGATATCGCCCAGTATGTGTGGATCAAGACGATGCTGGAAGGGCAGATTCTGACCTGGGGCGGGGATCGGGTGGATATGGCGAACAGCATGGAGGCGCGGCCGGCGTTTCTCGATCACCACCTCGCCGCGTTCGCCGCGCAGCTCCCGCCCGACGTCCGCATCCGCGGCCGCGTCGAGAAATACGTGCTGCGCGAGGCGATGAAAGGGCTGCTTCCCGAGGTGTTGTACCGGCGCGAGAAGTTCGCCTTCATGGCGCCGCCCGCGCACACCGATGCCGCAAAACGCAACGCGGTCCACACCCTGGCCGACGACTACCTCAGCGACGCGTCCCGTCGAGGCAGCGGGGCTTCTTTCGCCCGCCGGCGTGCGCGCCCTCTGGCCGTCTACGACGGCGGACGCCACGCACGGCGACCTCGTTCAGCTCGACGCCCTCGTCAGCCAGCCCGCCTGGGCGTCCAGATTCTCCAGCGCACCCTGATCGACCGGGACATCCCTGCGCTCGCCCGCTCCGAGGCGGAGCGCCTGGGGTGGGGGGCCGGCGTCATGACCTGATCCGCGTCAGCGCGATCCGGCCGGCCTCTCGCTGGGCGTCCAGCAGGGCCTGGAGCCGGGAGCGACGGTCGCCGGCTCGTCGAGGTAGCGGTTGCGCGTCTCGCCGAGGTCCTCGTCCAGGTTATACAGCTGGCCCGTGGGGCCGCCCGGGACGGGCGTCTCGAATTTCGGGGCGCTGAATCCGCCGGAGCCGAGTCCTTCGATCAGCTTCCACGGGCCCTGGCGAATGGCGAAGACGCCCTCGGAGGAATGGTGGATGGCGGACGTGCGCGCCGAGGTGGCGGCGTCGCCACGCAGAACAATCAGGTCGAAACTGTCCTCCGCGGCGTCGTCGGACAGTCGGTCCCGGTGGCGGCGGCCGCTGGTCGCCATGACTCCGTCAACGTCATCAACTGGTCGGATACGCGGCCTCGGGGATGACGCCGGGCCACGCCGGGCGATGAAGGGGATGCGACCCGGCTTCCCAGATGTCGGCCTTCATGCCCCGCCAGTCGAGTTCGACTTGTGGTCGTAGCGTTCCCGATCGGCCTGGATCAGAACGAGCCGTTGTCGCTGGCGAAGAGTACGAGCGTGCTGTTCGCGCTGGCCCGTTCGAGCGCGTCGAGCACGTCGCCCACGGTGGCGTCGACCATCGTCGTAAAATCGCCGTAGTCGCCGGCACGGCTTTTTTCCTTGTAGGCTTCCGTAGGCAGCCACGGGGTATGGGGGAAGCGAGGGAAGGTAGAGGAAAAATGGGTCGCCGGTCTGCGCTTCGATGAAGGCGACGGCCTCTTCGGTCAGCCGGGGATGGACGTCGATGTGCCGGAAGCCGGGCGCGATGGCGCCGGCGCGCCAGTACGGGCCGCCGTATTGATACCCGCTCGGCCCCACCGAATCGGTCGGGGCCGCGAGGACCCGGTCGTCCGCGATAAAGACGTAGGGCTCCATGTCCAGCGACGCCGGGATCCCGAAGAAGTAATCGAACCCGTGGGCGAGCGGACCGGGGGCCAGCGGTTGGCTGTAATCGACCGGTTCTTGCGTCCCCAGACCCAGGTGCCATTTACCGACGGCGGCCGTCGTATAGCCCCGGTCCTGCAGCATCGAAGCGAGCGTCGTGCGCGCGGTGTCGATCAGGTTGGACGAATAGCCGTTGAGCACGCCGCTTTTTTCAGACAGGATCGCCAGCTGTAGCGGCCCGTAAGGATGCCGTACCGGGTGGGGGTGCATACCGCGGAGGGGGAGTGGGCGTCGGTGAACCGGATGCCCTCGGCGGCGAGCCGGTCGATGTTCGGGGTGGGGATTTTGGACGCCGGGTTGTACACGCCCGGGTCGCCGTATCCCAGGTCATCGGCCAGGATGAGGACGATATTCGGGGGCGGTTCCGGCGCGGGCGCGCAGGCGGCGAGGAGACAGAGCGGGAGGTAGACGGCGAGGAGGTGCGCATGGGGCTCGGACCGAAGGGACCCGGACAATCGAGCCGTATGTTAGCCTGCCGGCGTAACGAAATGCAACCCGGATCAGGCGGCGAGGCGGCCGTAGGCGCCGAGATCGAATCGCGTACGAAGTGCTGGGGATGTTAGGAGGTGACGACGTGCCGGCTGGCGCTCATATGGCGCACGCCGGTCCACCGCACGCGGGCGACGCGGTCGGCCATCGAAGGCGATTCGAAGCAGATGCCGTCGACGCCGACGAACCCGCCGAGTGCCACGGCCAGGGGGCAGTCTTTGGCGTTGCCCTTCGAGCCGGCGGGCAGCGTGGCGAGCTCGGGAAGACCCATGCTGCTGCGCGCGCTGTTTACTTCATGCAATACGATGGTCGGGTCGGGGCGGAAGGGCCGCACGAGGAAGGCGGTGATCGCTTCGATGAGCTTGTTCATGCTCGGTGGGGGGCTAGTCGTCAGACCAGTGGTGGGTAGGAGGGGTGGCCGTCCGGCGCGAAACGAACTTAAATGCTGACGTTAGGCACGACGGTAAAAAGCGATCGAAGCGATATCAGGATACGGGATGCACGATGCAGGATCGTCCCACGGCCCTTAGCTGGTTATGGGATCCTGTATCCCTTTATCCTGCATCGAATGACCGGTGGCCAAGAGTGCGTAAGATCAGTTCGTCCACATGGCGAAACAGTTTTGTCACGCAGGACCCTACGCGCATGCCAGATCTCGACAAGGCCGTGGCCACCCAGCTGGCCAGCCTCCAGCAGAAGCGGTAGAGTCGCTCGAAGAACTCAAGGCCATCGTCCAGGCGAGCGGCCTGACCAAACACGGTGAACTGGTCGCGATGCTCAAAACGGCGCTGGGCATGGGGCACGGCGACGCAAATCTGCTCGTCACGTCGCGCGCCAGTCCGATGGGCGAGGCGTCACCCCGGCGCCGGGACTTTCGACGGACGACGTACTCGATGGCCTCTATACTGGGCCGAAAGCGGCGCTCCGGCCCATCCACGACCGCCTGCTCGAGACGCTGCGCGACACCAGGATTACGAGGAGGCGCCGAAAAAGACGTACGTGGCTACCGGCGCAAAAGCAGTTTGCGATGATCGGCCCGGCCACGAACACCCGTGTGGAAGTCGGCCTCAATATGAAAGGGCATCGGCCCCACCGAGCAGCTTCAGGCGCTGCCGGCAGGGCAGATGTGCAACTACAAGGTGAAGCTCACCGACGCCGGCGAGGTCGATGCGGGTTGATCGCATGGATCCGAACGGCCTACGAATCACAGGATGAGCCGGCCGGCAGGTCAGTTTTTTGGCTCGATTTCTATCCGCGTCAGCGTCTGCCCCGGGATGGATAGCAGGGAGGCGCTGGCCGCGTCGGGCGGCAGTGGAGGTCGGGTCCCGGAGTTCCTTGTCGCGCTCAGCCACCGCAGCCGGTAGTCGCCCGGCGACAGGTGCCAGAGGCGAAACTCGACGAGTTCACGTTCGGTCGTCAGTTCGTGAAGATCGACGCCGAGCGCGCGGCGCTGTCCGTCACCAGGGCCGCCGTGGTCTTGTTCAGCTGGGAATAGGCGACGACGGGGTAGGGCGTCATCCCTCCGGGCGTGCCGTCGCCGGTCAACATTGCAGCCAGATGCGCCGCGCCGGGGGTGTTCGGCCTGGCGACGTAGACGCGGTCGGTGTGGAGCGCCTGGTCGGTGAGCAGCGGCGTGTTGAAACGAACCACATCGGAAACACATCGATCAGGCCGGCCACGAGATGACGCGCGTCGCCGGTGATGCGGTACCGGGTACATAGGGGTACCGTAGGCGAGGATCAACGCGTCATGGGTCGTATCGCCGGTCTGCAGGCGCCACGTCTCGACCACGCTCCAGAAGGCGCTCGACGCGCGCAACACGGCGGCGGCCCAGGCGCGCTGTGCCCGCCGGCAGCTGGTCCGCCGCCGGCTCGTTTCGATGGCGGGCCACCAGATCGAGCGCGGCCTTCATCGGGGCCAGCATGCGATCGTCGCGGGTCAGGGTGTAGGTGAAATACAGCTGGTCGAGCATCATGCTGCCGGCGCTGTGGCGCCGGTCGTAATAATCCCACAACATGCCGGCCTCGTGCCAGGTCGCGCCGTCGCCGTTGATCGCCTCGTCCGGGAAACGGACGGAGGCGGGGATGAGTCCGGCCGGCTTGCCCTTGTCGGTGCGCATCGCCGCGTTGACCCAGCTCGTCGACCATTCGTGGAGCAGGCGGATCGCGGTCGTATCCGGGTGAGGTAGGCGTGGTAGCGCAGGGCCTTTGCGGCCCGCGTATTCATCTCCACATCCCGGTTTCTGGGCTCCAGGTATCGACTTCGGAGGCGCTGAACCAGGCCGACCGGAAGAAACGGCGCCGGCGTCGCTGCGTCGGTCCAGAACGAGTCGAACAGCGTGACGGTCGGGCGGAGGCGGTCGCGGTGCAGGGTCGTCGTCGAAGAGCGCGAGCTGCGGGGCCGTGTCGGCGATGAGTTCCGAGGGCATGCTCGACGTCGCGCACGCGGCTCGTAGCCATTCTCGACCTGGCCGCTCTGCCACGCACCGGCCTCGGCCAGACGCTTCCAGCCCTGGCGTGAGCGTGTCGCCGGCCTGGACCGGCGGCGCCCACCACCGCAGCATCTCGATGTCGTCATCCAGCTTGCCGCCCAGTTCCCGGTCTCGTCCTGCCGCTCCGCGACACCAGTGGGCGAGGTCCGTCAGCCGGCAGCGGGCTTCACGACCTGCGCGACGGCCCATGCCGGCGCCAGATTGGTATAGGCAGGTCGTCGCACGCATCGGTCCGCGCGATGCGCTCGCCCGTTGTACATGGCGAGCAGGCCGCCGTCGTCGAGTGGCGCCGGTACGGCAGCGCGAGGTCCTCGGCGCTGCGGACCCTTTCGTGCCGCCCGCCGCGCTCCCGGGCGAGCCAGTAAATGACCGACGCGTTGCCAGCGGGCGCGCTCGAACAGCGGCGAGTCCTCGGGCGAGGTGACGGGCGTGACGGCGTCGAGCGGCATCGCGGCCTGATATTACCGTTCAGGCCCAGGCCGGTCATCTCGTCGGCCCACGTCCACCCGAGGAGGTCGATCAGTTGCTCGGCCGTGTAGAGCTGCTGCAATGCGATGAGCGCTTGGGCGGCCCACGCGTCATTCGGGGTGGTCGCCAGGTGCGCCTGGAGGTCGAAGAGCAGCGCCTCGATGGGCGCGTTCGCCGGATAGCGGCCGGCCTCCGCGAGACGCGCGGCCAGCTCCGGCGTCGTCGACGCTTGGACCGGGACGAGCGTGAGGGCGAGGAGGCGCACCGAGTCCTGGCCGGCCGTCAGCCGCAGCCGGAACCGGTCGGTGTCGAGCGTGACGCGGTCGTGGAAGACGCGGTAGATGGCCTGGATCTCCGAACGCGGCTCGGCCTGGGGATGCACGGCGAGCCAGCCGGCGGGCCGCTCCTCGTCGTTGATCGCGATGCGCACGGTCGACGAGTCCTCCAGGCCGGCCTCCATCCACAGGGTGACCCACCAGTCCCCGGCGGCGGCGCGGACGTCGAACGCGAGGTCGTTGCCCGACACGCCGTCCTGGGTGGCGACGGAGCGCGACAGGTACAGGTCGGGGCGCGCGAAGGCGGCGGCCGGCGGCGTGCTCCACCCGAACCCCCGGCCGGCGTCGAAGACGCTCGCCGGCGTGACGAGGGTGTGGCCGGGCTCGATCTCCGAGGCCTCAGGCCCGAAATCGAAGCGGTGGATGGACTGGGAGAATGCGGTGTGGGTGAGCAGGAGGAGGGCGAGGCAGAACGCGCCGGATCGCCAGGTGCTATATCGCGGGGTTACTACGTGCATCCGTTTACCATTCGCGGATCTTGATGGACCGGAACGACGCGGGATCGCCGTGATCCTGCAGCAGGATGCGGCCCGGCTTTTTGCCGAAATCGGCGTAGGGCGCAAACTTGCTGCGGCCCACGAGGGCGTCGAACAGGGGTGAGTCGCGGTCGAACGCCACGATGAGCTCATTGTTCAGCCAGTGCTCGCCATGGTCGCCGTCGACGACGATGCGGGCGCGGTTCCACTGGCCGACGCCGTTGAACCGCCGGCCCCCGCCCGGGAGCGACACGTTGCCCGCCGGGATGATGTCGTACAGCGACGCGAGCGTTCCGTAGGGCGGGATGCCGTCGTGCGCCGCCGCGTAGCCGCGGTCGTCGATGAGCTGGTATTCGAGGCCGAGTTGGGCGGGGCCGTCCGGGCTTTCGTACGCCCCATAGGCATACTTGACGCCGCTGTTCGCGGCCGGCGCGTCGAGCCGGAAGTCGAATTCGAGTTCGAAGGAGGTAAACACAGCGTCGGTGACGAGGTCGCCCCCGCCGCCGGTGGTCCGCAGGATCCCGTCATCGAACGCCCAGCCCGCCGCCGGGAACGCGTCGCCGCCGGCGCTGCGCCAGCCGGCCGTCGTCTCGCCGTCCCAGAGCAGCCGCCATCCCTTGCGCGCCTCGTCGTCGGTGAGGGTGTTGGCGAGATAGCTGAACGCCGGCACCGTCGGGTCGGAAGGCCACGAGGCGGCGGCGAGGTGGTCGGTTTTGATGCGGATGTTGCGCCAGCGGATCGTCTTGCCGGCCTGCTCGGCGCTCCCGATCTGGTGGACCTGGAGGGCGATGAACCCCGCCGGCGTCAGGTCGTCCACGACGTGCGCCGCCTGGACGCCGTTGATCCAGGTCCGGATCGTCGAACCGATGGCTTCGATGCGGATGGCGTTCCAGGTGCCCTGCTTGAAGGCGCGCTGCGCCGGTTCGTTGCGGGTGAGGCTGTACAGCCAGCCGCGGCGCGCCTCGTCGTAGATGCCGGCCGTCCAGGCGCGCGGGCTGGGGTCGAGCTCGATCTGGTAGCCGTGGACGCGCCCGTTCTGGTAGGCCTCGTAGCTCTCGCTGCGGATCTGCACGCCGGAGTTGAGGAGCGGATCGATCTGCACCTCGAATTCGAGGATGAAGTCGCCGTACGTCTCCCGCGTGCAGAGGAAGCTGTTGGGTGTGTTCTGGACCGACACCCCGACGATGGCGCCGTCCTCGATCCGGTAGGTTGCGGTGCCGTTCCGCTGGACCCAGTTGTCGAGGTCGCGTCCGTTGAACAGGGACGTCCAGCCGGCGTCCTGCGCGGACGCGTCGCTGAAAAGGGCGAGGGCGGTCAAGATTAAAAGAAAGCGCATCGTTCCGAGGGTTTTATGTGCTGGATGTGCCCTAGTTTACAGGCTGATCGCCTAAAGTACTCCATCGCCTAAAGTACGCTGTGGCCTAAAGTACTCTGTGGCCTAAAGTACTCTGTGGCCTAAAGTACTCTGTGGAACGTACAATCCCCAACGTCATGTCGCCCTTGATATTGCACGAAGACCGGTTCTTCGATCCCGATCCGACGCGCCGCGCCATCGCGAGAGAGCTCTACGCGGAGGTACGTGACCTCCCCATCGTAGGGCCTCACGGGCATGTCGATCCGCGTATCCTGGCGGAGGACGAGCCGTTCCCCGAGCCGGCGTCGCTGATCATCGTCCCCGATCACTACATCTTCCGGATGCTGTACTCGCGCGGCGTACGGATGGAAGATCTCGGCGTCCCCACGCGCGACGGGACGCCGGTCGAGACCAACCCGCGGGCGATCTGGCAGCGGTTCGCGGATCATGCGTACCTCTTTGCCGGCACCCCGACGGGCGCCTGGCTCAACCACGAGTTGTACCACGTCTTTGGCGTGCGGCACAAGCTCGACAGCGACTCGGCGATGGCGATCTACGATCAGATCGCCGACCAGCTCCGCACGCCGGCGTTCCGGCCGCGCGCGCTGTTCGACCGGTTCAATATCGAGGTGCTCACGACCACCGACGCCGCGTCGGACGACCTGCGCCACCATCGGGCGATCCGGGATTCGGACTGGAACGCCCGGGTCATTCCGTGCTTTCGCCCCGACGCGGTGATGCGCATCGCCGCGCCCGACTGGCGGGCGCAGATCGAACTGCTCGCCGGCGCGTGCGGGTTCGAGATCGGCGGCTATCCGGCATTCATCCGGGCGCTGGAAGAACGACGGGCGTTTTTCAAGGAAATGGGGGCGGTGTCGACCGATCATGCCGTCGTCGAGCCCTATACCCACGCGCTGACGCCCGCCGAGGCGGAGCGGCTCTTCCAGAAGGCGCTCGCCGGCCAGGCCGACGAGACCGACGCCTACCACTTCCAGGCGCACATGCTCATGGAGATGGCCCGGATGAGCATCGAAGACGGCATGGTCATGCAGATCCACCCCGGATCCTTTCGCAACCACCACCAGGCCGTGGCTGACCGTTTCGGGCCGGACAAGGGGTGCGACATCCCGGTCGCGACCGAATACACGCGCAACCTGCACGCGCTCCTCAACGCCTATGGCAGCGACCCCCGCCTCACCGTCGTGCTCTTTACGCTCGACGAGACCACCTATTCCCGCGAACTCGCCCCGCTCGCCGGCCACTACCCGGCGCTGCGCCTCGGGCCGGCGTGGTGGTTCTACGACAGCATCGAGGGCATGACGCGCTACCGCCAGCTCGTCACCGAAACCGCCGGCTACTACAATACCGCCGGCTTCAACGACGACACCCGCGCCTTCCCCTCCATCCCGGCCCGGCACGACCTCAGCCGGCGCGTCGACGCCAACGTCCTCGCCGACCAGGTCGCCCGCCACATCATCGACCTGTCCGACGCCCGCCGCATCGCCCGCGCCCTGGCCTACGATCTGGTGAAGGAGACGTATCGATTGTAGGTTCAAGGTTTGGGGGTCAAGGTTCAAGGCTCGGGAGACGGAACTTAGCTTAAGAGCGCCTCGAACATTGAACCTTACCCCTTAAACGATTAAACTTCAGCCCCAACCCATCATCCCACCTCGACACGATGCCACGCGCGCTCCTCGTGCCACGCCTGCTGCTCTTTTTTCTGTTCGCCGGTCTGCTCGGATGCGGGGTCCAGAGCGATGTCACGGTGGTCAAGCTGGGGCACGGGCTCGATCCCTCGCATCCCGTCCACAAGGGGATGGAGTTCATGGCGGAACGGGTGGCCGCGCTGTCGGACGGCAAGATGCGCATCGACATCTACCCGAGCCAGCAGCTCGGCACCGAACGCGAACTGCTCGAACTCCTGCAGCTCGGGAGCCTCGGCATGACGAAGGTGACCGCGGCGGTGCTGGAGAGTTTTGCCCCCGAATACAAGGCCTTCAGTGTGCCCTATCTGTTTCGCGACCGGGACCACCACTTCCGCGTCCTGGAGGGCGAGATTGGCAAGGAGCTGCTGCTGGCGAGCCAGACGTACTGGCTCCGCGGACTCGCCTACTACGACGCCGGCAGCCGTAGCTTCTACACCAAGCCGCGCGCCATCGCGTCGCCGGCGGATCTGGCCGGCCTGAAGGTGCGCACGCTCGAAAGCAAGACGCAGGTCGACATGGTGAACGCCATGGGCGGATCGGCCACGCCCATCTCGTGGGGGGAGCTCTACACCGCCCTGCAGCAAGGCGTCGTCGACGGCGCCGAGAACAATCCCCCCTCGTTTTTCACCGCCCGCCACTACGAGGTCTGCAAGTATTATTCGCTCGATGAGCACACCACCATCCCCGATGTGCTGCTGATCAGCACGATCGTCTGGGAGACGCTCACGCCGCAGGAGCAGGCCTGGCTCCAGGCGGCGGCCGACGAATCGGCGCAGTACCAGAAAAAGCTCTGGCAGGAAGCCAGCGACGAGGCCCTGGCCGAGCTGGCCAAAAACGGCGTCGAAATCATCCGGCCCGACAAGGCGCCGTTCGTGGAATCCGTGCAGCCGATCTACGAATCGTTCCGGCAGGAGCCCGTCGTCTACGATCTCATTAAACGCATCCAGGCCACGCCGTGATAGCGGTGTGGGAGTATTAGAGTATGGGAGTTTGGGAGTAAAAAGGTACCTCTACTCTCACCCCCCACATCTCCACACCCCCGTACTCCCACACCCCCATACCCACCCACGCACCATGCAGAAACTCAAACTCGCCATAGACCGGGTGCTCGCCGGCCTCCTCGTCGCCCTGCTGGGCCTCCTGGTCGTCGATGTGCTCTGGCAGGTGTTTTCGCGCTACGTGCTCGGGGCGCCCAGTTCGTTCACGGAGGAGCTCGCCCGGTTTCTGCTGATCTGGGTGGGGTTGCTGGGGGCGGCCTACGCGTCGGGCCGGCACATGCATCTCGCGGTGGATCTGCTGCCCACGAAGTTGAAAGGCGCCTCGCGGCTGTACCTGGACGTGCTCATTTACAGCCTGGTGCTCCTGTTCGTGGTCGCCGTCATGATCTACGGCGGCGCACGGCTGGTGTGGGTGACCCTCTTTCTGGGGCAGATGGCGGCCGCGCTGCCGATGCCCCTCGGCTACATCTACCTCGTGCTCCCGCTGAGCGGGCTGCTCATCGCCTTTTATACCGTGCTCGCGCTGGTGGACACCTTCCGCGCGCTGTCGGGCAAGCCGCCGCTGGCGCCGGAGTCGGCCGTGGATCCGTCATCCCTGAACGTAGACTGAAACCGCCATGGAATGGACGGAAGTGCTCGTGCTGTCGCTCACGTTTGTGATCCTGCTGGGGCTCGGCGTGCCGATCGCCTACTCGATCGGGCTGTCGACGGTCGCCACGATGCTGATGGCGATCCAGACCGATCCCTCGCTCACGACGATGGCGCAGCGCATGGCGACGGGGCTGAACAGCTTCGCGCTGCTGGCGATTCCGTTTTTTGTCCTCGCCGGCCAGCTCATGAACCGGGGCGGTCTGGCGCGCCGGCTGATCGATTTTGCCAAGGCGCTCCTCGGTACGCTGCCGGGCGGACTCGCGCACGTCAATATCGTTGCCGCCATGCTGTTCGGGGCCATCTCCGGATCGGCCGTGGCGGCGGTGTCGGCCATCGGTGGGGTGCTGGGGCCCCGGATGGAGGAGGAGGGCTACGATCGTGAATTCAGCGCGGCGATCAACATCACATCGGCCACAACCGGCTTGCTGATTCCGCCGAGCAACGTGCTCATCGTCTACTCGCTGGCGAGCGGCGGGGTGTCGATCGCGGCGCTGTTTCTGGCCGGCTACCTGCCGGGCATCCTGGTGGGGCTCGGGCTGATGCTCGTCGCGGCCGTGTTTGCGGTCCGCAAGAAATACCCGGTCTCCGAGCGCACGCCCATCGCGATGGTGTTCCGCAAGTTGTGGGAAGCCCTGCCCAGTCTGCTGCTCATCGTGGTCGTCATCGGCGGCATCATCGGCGGCGTGTTCACGGCCACGGAAGCGGCGGCGGTCGCGGTGCTCTACGCCCTCGTGCTGGGCTTCGCGTATCGGGAAATCAGCGTGTCCGATCTCCCAAAGATCTTTGTGGATAGCGCCGCGACGACGGGCATCGTGATGCTGCTCATCGGGACGTCGATCGGGATGTCGTGGATCATGGCGTTCGAAAACATCCCCCAGAATGTGACGGCCTCGCTGGTCGCCCTGACCGACAACCCGGTGATCATCCTCCTGATCATCAATATGATCTTGCTGGCGGTGGGCACCTTCATGGACATGACGCCGGCCGTGCTCATCTTTACGCCGATATTCCTGCCCATCGCCACCCGTATCGGGATCGACCCCATCCACTTCGGGATCATCATGGTGCTCAACCTCTGCGTGGGCCTCTGCACCCCGCCCGTGGGCAGCGTGCTGTTCGTGGGCGTCGGCGTGGCGCAGACGACGATCGCAAAGGTGATCAGGCCGTTGCTGCCCATGTTCGTCGCCATGGTCGTGGCCCTGCTGCTCGTGACGTACATTCCGGCGATCAGCCTCTGGTTGCCCTCGCTGTTTGGATTCTGATCATGGAGTTACCTGTACTGACCCCCCGCCTGTTGTCCGACCCAGCCTTTGGGGATCGGCAGTACCTGCTGATTCCGCCGCCGGCGCTGCTGGCGCTGCCGGAACGCGTCCTGCAATTCGGGACGGGCAGTTTTTTGCGCGCCTTCGCCGACTATTTTATCGACGCGGCGAACCGGAGCGGCCAGTATGACGGGCGGGTTGTCATGGTGGGCACCACGCCCAGCGGCCGCTCGGAGACGCTCGGCGAACAGGGCGGGCTCTATACCCTGCGGGTGCAGGGGCTGCAGGACGGCCGGCCGGTCGAGACGTTTACCGTCGTCTCGTCCATCAGCCGCGCGCTGTCGGCCTCCGAACACTGGGTGGATGTGCTGGCGTGCGCCCACAATCCGGCGCTCGACCTCGTGATATCGAACACGACGGAAGTAGGCATCGTGTTCGACCCCGACGACCGACCTGGCCCCATGGCTCCCCGCTCCTTCCCGGGAAAACTCACCGCATTTTTGTACGAACGCGGCCGTGCATTCGACTTCGACCGTGACCGGGGCCTCGTCGTGCTGCCGTGCGAGCTGATCGAGCAGAATGGCGCCACGCTCAAGGCCATCGTGCTGCAACTGGCGGAGCGGTGGGGGCTCGGGACGAGTTTTGCGGACTGGGTCGAACGGGCCGTGCCGTTTTGCAATACGCTGGTGGATCGGATCGCGCCCGGCATCCCTCGCGGGGCCGCGCACGGGGAGGTGGAGGCGCGCCTGGGATATCGGGATGCCATGCTCACCAGCGCCGAGGTGTATCGGCTCTGGGCCATCGAGGCGCCGGCAGAGGCGCGACCCCGCCTTCGGTTTGCCGCCGCCGATCCGGGCGTCGTCCTCACCGACGACATCACCCCGTTTCGGGAGCGCAAGGTGCGCATCCTGAATGGCGGGCATACCGTCAGCGTGCCGGCGGCGTTTCTGGCCGGCTTCTCGACCGTCGTGGAGATGATGGACGACCCCGTGGTTCGCGGCTTCGTGCACGACGTCATGATGGAAGAAATCGTCCCGAGCCTCGACGTGGACGGGGGCGACGCGTTTGCGCGCGACGTCATCGACCGGTTCAGCAATCCGTACCTCCGCCACCAGCTGATCGACATCACGTTCCAGTCGACGTCCAAATGGCGGATGCGGCTTGTGCCCTCGCTACAACGCTACTACGAGAAGCGCGGGGCGCTCCCCCGGCGGATCTGCTTCGGGTTTGCGGCCTACCTGCTTTTCATGCGGGCCACAGGAGAGCGGGACGGCACCCGGTACGGAACGCGCAACGGGTCGGACTACCCGATCAACGACGCCCAGGCCGGCTACTTCCATGCGCTCTGGCAGGATGCCGGCGATCTGGAGGCGCTCGTGCGCCGCGTCGCCGGCCACGACGCGTTCTGGGGGATGGACTTGAATCAATTCGCCGGCTTTTCCGAGACGGTCGCCGGATTTCTCGTTAAGATCGAGGAGGTTGGTCCGCGCGCGGTTATGGAATCGCTGGCGTGATTCGGGTTCGTGGTGTGGGGTTGCGCCATTGGGTTATGTGGGGGTGTCGGGTTACGGTGAACGCCGGGTTATGTGGGGATGTCGGGTTACGGTGACCGTCGGGTTATGTGGGGATGTCGGGTTACGGTGACCGTCGGGTTATGTGGGATGTCGGGTTACGGTGACCGTCGGGTTATGTGGGGATGCCGGGTTACGGTGACCGTCGGGTTATGGGATGTCAACGGTGACCGTCGGGTTCGCCGCGCTCACGCGACGGTCACCACCCGACCTACTGCGCTCACGCGACGGTCACCTAACCCGACCTACTGCGCTCACGCGACGGTCACCTAACCCGACCTACGGCTCACATGACGGTCACCAAACCCGACCTACGGCTCATATAACGGTCACCAAACCCGGCCGACGGCCATGGTCTTGATCGAAATACAGCGTATTTTGCCTTTTTCATTTTACAATTTGCACTAACGCCCCATGTCTCGTTCTGCTATCGTACAACGCATCGTGGCCGAAGGCGCTGTCGCCGTCGTTCGCGCCGACAACCCGGACCGGTTGAAGTATATCATCGAAGCCCTCAAGGAGGGCGGGATGTCGGCCATCGAAGTGACGATGACCGTGCCGCGCGCCCTCGAAATCATCGAGTCGACCGCCCGCGCGATGGGGGACGAGATTGTGCTCGGCGTCGGCTCCGTCCTGGATGCGATGACGGCGCGGATGGCGATCAACGCCGGCGCGCGCTACGTCGTTTGCCCGGTGTTCAAGCCGGAGATCGTCGAGACCGCCCACCGGTACGATCTGCCTGCGATGCCGGGGTGTTTTACGCCCACGGAGATCCTCGCCGCCCACGAGGCCGGCGCGGACGTCGTGAAGGTGTTTCCGGCGGACGTCCTCGGAATGCCGTTTTTTAAGGCCGTCAAGGCCCCGATGCCGCATCTCCAGCTCATGCCCACCGGCGGCGTGACGCTGACGAACGCCGGCGACTGGCTGAAGGCCGGCGCTTGCGCCGTCGGCATCGGGAGCGCCCTGCTGGACACCAAGGCCATCGCCGAAGGCCGTTACGCCGTGCTGACGGAAAACGCCAGGGTCCTGCTGGACACCATCGCCCGCGCCCGCTCCTGAAGCCCGCAACCTGCAACCCGTAACCCGTAACCCGTGATGAAAGTCGTCACCTTTGGAGAAATCATGCTCCGTCTCACCACACCGGGGTTCACCCGGTTCGTGCAGGCGGACACCTTTGAGGCCGTGTACGGCGGGGGCGAAGCGAACGTCTCCGCCGCGCTCGCCGGCTTCGGGCTGGAGAGCTACTACGTCACCAAACTGCCGAAGCACGAGATCGGGCAGTCGGCGGTGAACCACCTGCGCCGGTTCGGCGTGAAGGACGATTTTATCGTCCGCGGCGGCGAGCGGGTGGGCGTCTATTTTCTGGAGACCGGCGCCAGCCAGCGCCCGTCGAAAGTCATCTACGACCGGGCGCATTCGGCCGTGAGCGAGATGGAGCCGGGGGAGGTGGATTGGGACCGCGTGTTTGCCGGCGCCCGCTGGTTTCACTGGACGGGCATCACGCCGGCGCTGGGCAAAAAAGCCCAGGCGTGCATCGTCGCCGCCTGCAAGGCGGCCCGCGCGGCCGGGGTGACGATCAGCTGCGACCTGAACTTCCGCGCCAAGCTGTGGACGACGGAGGAGGCGCAGGCCGTGATGGTGCCGCTGATGGATTATGTCGACGTCTGCATCGCGAACGAGGAAGATGCGGAACGCAGCCTCGGGCTCAAGGCAGGGCATACGGACGTGGAAGCCGGCGCGATCGACGAGGCCGGCTACGAGCGCGTCGCCAGGACGCTCAAGGATACCTACGGCTTCAGCACCGTGGCCATCACCCTGCGCGAGAGCTTCTCGGCGTCTCACAACGGATGGAGCGCGATGATGCTCGACGACCGGGACTGCAAGACGCCCCAGCGCTCCAAGCGGTACGATATCCAGATCGTCGACCGCGTCGGCGGGGGCGACAGTTTTGCGAGCGGCCTGATCTACGGGCTGCTGACGGAGTCGGATACCCGCGACGCGCTCGAGTTCGCTGTCGCGGCGTCCTGTCTGAAACAGACCATCCCGGGCGATTTTAATCTCGTCAGCGCCGACGAGGTCAGGAAACTGGCCAGGGGGTCGGGCTCCGGGCGCGTCGAGCGGTAGGGGGGAAGGGTTTTAGGATTAAGGTTCGAGGTTTAAGGTATCCTGAAAATCGTACGAGGTGATGTTGTGAAAAACTGCGCGATCCGGTGGGATGCCGTCATCATCCTGGCTGTTGCCCTCTTCATGTCGCATCGCGATGCGGCGGCATCGCCCGACTCCACCGCGTTTTTCTATCTGTGGGCTAACGGGGCACCGGGTGCGCTCGGAGACGCGGAGGCGGACAAGCCGTCGATGACCGTCTATCTGCCGGCGGGGGGCGGCACCGGGACGGGGGTCGTCGTGCTGCCGGGTGGCGGCTACGGGCATCTGGCGGTGGATCACGAGGGCCGGCAGGTGGCCGAGTGGCTCAACAGCCTCGGCATTGCGGCGTTTGTCGTCCGGTACCGGCACGCGCCCGGGTATGCGCATCCGACGCCGCTGCGCGACGCGCAGCGCGCCATCCGGACGGTCCGCGCCCGGGCCGGCGAGTGGGGGGTCGATCCCGCGAAGGTGGGCATCATCGGATTTTCGGCCGGCGGCCACCTCGCCTCGAGCACGGGTGTCCACTTCGACTGGGACGACGAGATCAAGACCGACGCCATCGACACCCAGAGCGCGCGCCCCGACTTCATGATCCTCGTGTACCCGGTCATCACCATGATCGAGCCGATGACGCACCGGGGGTCGCGGCGCAACCTGCTCGGCGAGGACCCCGATCCCGCGCTTGTGGCGGAAATGTCGAGCGAGTGGCAGGTTACGGCGGAAACACCGCCCACCTTTTTGATGCACACGACCACCGATACCGCGGTGCCGGTCGAGAACAGCCTGGCGTTTTACGAGGCGCTCCGTCGCGCCGGCGTGCCGGCGGAGATGCACGTCTACGCGAAGGGGCCCCACGGCTTCGGCCTGGCGCCGAACGACCCCATCCTGGCCACGTGGCCGGCGCGCTGCGCCGACTGGTTGCGGCTCATGGGCTTCTAGGGGCATCCCGCGGCTTTCCCGTGCCGGAGGGTGCGGTTCGTCATACCGTATTAACCGTTCAGGTGCCGCTTTTGACGACTGGGCGAGCTACAGGGCTCCGGAAGCGGTTTTATTGTGTGCACTTAACATCCGCTTAACTAAATTCTGTTTACCTCTTTCCGCTCGTATGCGCGATGGAACGGCATCCGGTGGAAAAGCGCTTTGTGCCTGATTGGCGACAGGACTGTGGCGGGGCGACAATAATTGCCCTGCGAAGTTGCAGATTCGGTTGCTAATTATTTGTAAAATGGCTACCTATGCCTGCGCGACTGGTTTTTGCTCGCATCTACCCTTGCTTCCGAGCGGCCAGTGCGCATGTGTTTGAGATAAAGAGCGTGTCGTTTCCAGGCGACGCGTCTTCACATACGGGATTGCACCCGATCCCCACGCAGCCGATTTCGCTTCACCACCTAGGGCGAACGGATGCCGAGTCCACCCCCTGGTGACAACAAGCTGGTGACCAACCGGCTCGTTAAGAACTAGCGACGAAAACACTGTGACTTCCGATAGAAACGCCCGTGTTCGG